>DATGVY010000595.1:0-15077 GCA_035299845.1 Streptosporangiaceae bacterium | reverse complement strand
TCGGTTCCGCCAGTCAGCTCGGTTCCGCTAGTCAGCTCGGTTCCGCTAGTCAGCTCGGGTTCCGCTCGTCAGACTGCAGGTTCCGCTAGACCGCAGGCTCCGCTAGTCGGACAGGCCGAGCGCGGCCATCCGCTGCGCGTGCGCGTCGGTCAGCCGGGCAAACATCCGGATGATCTCGCCGAGCTGGCTGGCCGTGCCGCCGGCCAGCAGTCTGGCCAGTGGCTCGCGCTCGGCCGCTACCCGCTGCGCCTGGCCGAGCGCCTCGCCCACCAGGCGCCTGGCCCATAGAGCCAGTCTCCCGGCGACCTTCGGGTCGGCCTCGATCGCCGCGCGGACCCGTGCGATCGCGAACTCCGCGTGCCCGGTATCCGATAGCACCTCGACCACCAGAGCCCTCGTCGGCGGGTCAAGCAGGTCCGCGACCGTGCGGTAGAAGTCGGCCGCTATCCCGTCACCGACGTAGGCCTTAACGAGGCCTTCCAGCCAGTCGGCTGGCGCGGTGCGGGCGTGGAACGCGTCGATCACGTCCACGAACGGGCGCATCGCATCTTCGGGCTCGGCACCAGTCCGCCTGATCTGGTCGCGCAGCAGCCGGAAATGCCCGTATTCCGCGACGGCCATCTCAGCCAGCGCCGCTTTGTCGTCGATCGAGGCGGCCAGCGCCGCATCATCGGAGAGCTGGAAGAACGCGACAAGCGACGCATAGCCGAGCAGGCCGAGCAGATCGAGTACGCCATCGGGGTCCACCTGCTGGTCCCGGTTGTCCGCGCGAAGCGGCTGCTCATGCCCGCCTGTGCCTGCCTCGGTCACCACCAACGCAGCGTAACAACCCCGGGCGTGCCGCTTTGCTAGACTGTGTGCTGATCCGCAGCAGGAATGCGGCAAACCCCCGGCGTGTTGACACTCAAGTAAGGCGCAGCGATCGCCGAGAGCCAACGGCGCACCCAAGATCCAAGGGTGCACCTGACGCCGCGCCAGACTTCTTCTCCGCGGGAGTGCGGCCAGTGCCGCCCTGAGAAACGGGCAGGTTTGTCCTGCCGGGGAGTCAATTGCTTAGCCCGCGACGAAAGGCGCCTTGCGCAGACGCGCGAGACGAGCCCGCGGGCAACTGATGGAGGCTGGAAGCCCTGACTACGCAGACCATGCAGACCGCGCCGGAGGACCGGCCCGGGATGCCTGACACCATGACCGACTACCCGGCTGACCAGCCGGCCACCGCGGCGCACGCCGCCGGATGGCCGGCCGCCGCGAAGACATTCCGCGACCTCGGGGTCGCCGATCCGATCTGCGACGCGCTCGAAGCCGCTGGAATCGTCACCACGTTCCCGATCCAGGCGCTGGCCCTGCCGATGGCGCTCGCCGGGCAGGACGTCATCGGCCAGGCCAGGACCGGGACGGGCAAGACCCTCGCCTTCGGCATCCCGCTGATCGAGCGGCTGGACGGGGCTGCGGCGCGGACGCCCGCCGCGCCGCGCTCCCTGGTGGTCGTGCCCACCAGGGAACTGGCGATCCAGGTCGCCGACGACCTCCGGATGGCGGGATCCCGCAGCGGCGTCAACGTCGTGACCGTGTACGGCGGGCGCGCCTACGAACCGCAGATCGAGGCGCTGGCCACGGTTGACATCGTCGTCGGCACCCCGGGCCGGCTTCTCGACCTGGCCAGGCAAGGCCACCTGAACCTGTCGCAGGTCAGTGCCCTGGTGCTCGACGAGGCGGACAAGATGCTGGATCTCGGGTTCCTGCCCGACGTCGAGCGCATCCTGCGGCTCACGCCGCCGCAGCGGCAGACCATGCTCTTCTCGGCCACTATGCCCGGTGAGGTTGTCACGCTCGCCCGGCGTCACCTGCGCCAGCCGACCCATGTGCGCGCCGAGCACCACGACGAGCCGGCCAGCGTGCCGACCACCGAGCAGCATGTGTTCCGGGCGCATCAGATGGACAAGATCGAGGTCCTCGTCCGGCTGCTGCAGGCCGATGGGCGCGGCCTCACCATTGTCTTCTGCCGGACCAAGCGCGCCGTCGACCAGGTGGCCGGCACGCTGACCACGCGCGGTTTCGCCGCCGCGGCAGTGCACGGCGACCTCGGCCAGGGTCAGCGCGAGCGCGCTATGCGGGCCTTCCGCAGCGGGAAGGTCGATGTCCTTGTCGCCACCGACGTGGCCGCCCGCGGGCTGGATGTCGACGACGTCACCCACGTGGTGAACTACGAGTGCCCCGAAGACGACATGGCCTACCTGCACCGCATCGGGCGGACCGGGCGAGCCGGGCGGACAGGGGTGGCCGTCACCTTCGTTGACTGGCGCGACCTGCAGCGCTGGAAGATCATCGACGAGACACTCGGCCTCGGCCACCCTGAGCCAGCGGAGACGTATTCCACTTCCGAGCACCTGTTCGCCGCGCTGAACATCCCGCCGACCGCCAACGGCATCCTGCCGCGTGCGCAGCGTGACCGGCTCGGCCTCGAAGCCGAGGCCCTGGAGGACATCGGGGAGACCGGCCGGATCCGGTCGCAGGCGGCCCGCGGCGCCCACCCGGGCAACGGCGCCGGAGGCGCCGGAATCCGGGACCGCGAGGGCGGACGGCGCGGTCAGCGGATCCGCCGCCGGACCCGGTCAGGTGCGGCCGTCGGAGGCAGCCAGGCCGGTCAGCACGCCCAGGCCGGCGGCCAGCACGCCCAGGCCGGCGGCCAATATGCGCAGGGCAGCCAGGCAGCAGCCAGCGCCGCCAGCAGGGGGCAGGCCCAGGATGCCCAGGCACCGGATCACGGCCAGCCACCGGCGGGCGGGCGGCGGCGCGGTCACCGCGGCCGCAAGCCACGCGTCGCTGACGGCGACCCTCAGTAGGCGCTCAGTAGGCGCTCAGCGAATCTCCACCATGCGGACGATTTATGCCAAGTTATGCTGGGTAAGCTGCCACCCCGTGAGCACACCAAGGACTCTCGACCTGCCTGACCGCGTCCGGCGGGTCAATGTCCCGACCGGTCGCGGGGCGTTCGCAGCGCTTGAGGCGATACCCGGCAGCGGCGTGTGCGAGCGCAAGCCCGCGCTGCTGCTGCCCGGCTACACCGGCAGCAAGGAAGACTTCCTTGCCGTGCTCCAGCCGCTCGCCGCGGCTGGCCGCCGGGTGGTC
The DNA here is from genome assembly GCA_035299845.1 of Streptosporangiaceae bacterium. GTDB lineage: Bacteria > Actinomycetota > Actinomycetes > Streptosporangiales > Streptosporangiaceae > Palsa-506. The sequence continues at coordinate 11,948 of DATGVY010000595.1, read as the reverse complement.
GCTATCGACATGCGTGGCCAGTACGAGACGCCAGGCGCCGACGACCACTGCCACTACCGGCCAGAAGCGCTCGCCGCGGATATCGCCGATATCGCCGCAGCCGTCGGACCGGACGGCCAGGGCGTGCACCTGCTCGGCCACTCCTTCGGCGGCCTCATTGCCCGGCAGGTGGTGCTCGCGCAGACGGCCAGGATCAGCTCGCTCACCTTGCTGGGCTCAGGACCAGGCAGCCTTCGCGGCGAGCGAGCGATCCTGCTCCGGGCAATGCTGGCTGAGCTGGGCAAAGCCGGGCCATCCCGGCGCGCCGAGCGAGTCATCGAACTCTGGGAAGCCAAGCTGGGGCCGCAGGCCATCGCCGACGGGGTACCCGCGCCGATTGTCGCGTTCCTGCGCGAGCGCATGCTGCGCAACTCCGCCGAGGGCCTGGTCGCCATGGGCAAGTACCTGCTCAGCTGCCCCGACCAGATCGCGGCACTTGCCGACCTCGGCAGCTCGCCTGTCCTGGTCCTGTACGGCGAGAACGACGATGCCTGGGCGCCGGCCGCGCAGGACCGGATGGCCAGGCGGCTTGGTGCGCAGCGCGTCTGCATCCCGGCGGCTGCGCACTCCCCCGCCGTCGAGGCGCCGGAGACAACGGCCAGCACGCTCACCGCGTTCTGGAACGCGGCAGAGGGAAGCGAGCGGCGGCGCAAGGCCGGCGGTCACGGCGCGGCGCCGCCAGCCGCTGACTCGCCGGGTGGCAGCGCAACCGGCGCAGCGCCGCCAGCCGCTGGCTCGCCGGGCGGCGGCACAACCGGCGCAGGCGGCGCGGCGCCGCCAGGCGCTGGCTCGCCGGGTGGCGGCACAACCGGCGCAGGCTCATCGGATTCACCAGACGCGGGCTCACCGGGTCCGAGGCCAGCCTCTAATGGCACGGCGGACGCCAGGCCATCCCAGGGACGGCGAGCCTCGGCCGCCGCCATGCCTTCCGGGCAATGGCCGCGGTAGTCGCACCAGCCACACCAGCTGCCTGGCCGGGGCGGGAACACCTCATCGCGGCGATCGGCCGACAGCCCGCCCCGGTACCGCTCGTCCGCCTCGGCACACTCGCCCGCGATGTCCTCAGCCCGGCGCAGCTGGCGGTCCAGTGAGTCCTGAGTGTGCTCCCAGGCAAGCACCCGGCGGGCGGGCAGGTGGTGCAGCTCGACCCGGCGGCAGGTCCGCCGCAGTGCCCGGGCCGCTGCCAGCGCGTATAGCGCAAGCGGCATCGAGGTCCGCGCGTCGTCGACGGTGAGCGGGTACCTGCCCGTCTTGTAGTCCACCACGACCAGCTCGCCAGAATCATCCCCGGACTCAGCCCGGCGCACATCCAGCCGGTCGATCCGGCCGGACACCGCGATCAGCTTCGTGCGGGTCCCCACCGTCCGCTCCACCCCGGCCGGCTCATCCGCCGGATCCAGGCCAGCGACATAGTCCTGCACCAGCTGCCTGGCCCTGGCCCGCTGCTGCGCCGACTGCACGGCATCGGCGAATCCGTCGGTCAGCCAGCCGCGGTCCAGCAGGTCGGCCGCGGCCGCCACGCTGCGCTCCCGGCGGGGCAGCCGCCACCACGCGGCCAGCGCATTGTGCACGCTGGCGCCGAAGCTGTTGTGCGCCCAAGGCGGGCCCTTCTGCGGCGGCGGCCGGTCCAGGTAGCTCATCCGGTACCGGCGCGGGCAGTCCAGCCAGGCACTCAGCCGGGTCGGCGTGCACGCGTAAAGCCGCCGCGGCATTCCCTCGAAGCCGAGCTGCTCCACTCGTGCTCAGCCCTCGTCGGCGGACGCCGAGCCCGGGCCGGCCGAGATCCAGGTGTCGAAGCTCTTCTCCGCGATAGCGACAGTGAACTCCTTGCCGTGCCCGGGCAGCACCCTGGTCTCGCCCGGCAGGGTGAGCACGCGCTCGCCGATCGAGCTGAGCTGGCCGGCGAAATCGGAGAACCCGTCCTCGCTGGTGACCAGCCCGTCCGCGGCCACCACGTCGCCGCACATGACCACCGCAAGATCCTCGCAGTACAGGCAGACGGATCCGGCGCTGTGCCCGGGCGCGTGGATCACCTCGAGCGCGACTCCGGCCACCTCGAAGATGCCGCCGTCCTCCATCTCAATCTCCGGGTCGGTCTTGCCGTGCACCTCCCGCCAGGACAGCCGGTCGGCGGGATGCAAGGCGACCGGCGCCTCGTCCCGCTCCGCCACTTCCAGCGCGGCGGTCGCATGACCGGCGTGCCCGTGCGTGCAGATCACCGCGATCACCTCCCGGTCGCCCACCTTGGCGAGCACGGCATCCGCGTCGGTGCCAGGGTCGACCACGATGACCTCCTCGTCGTCACCCACGATCCAGGTGTTCGCGGCGGAGACAACCTGATCAATACGAGCTTCCATGCCGGCCTGCCTTTCCTGTCAACCCTTGTCAGCTCATCAGCTCATCGGCCCTGCCTGATCAGCGTGCGGACCGCGCCGATGACCAGCTGCGCGGCGATGGCCGAGAGCAGCAGGAGCAGCCCGGCCGCTTGCCGGGCGAGCCTGTTGCGGTCGCGGCGGGGCCTGCCGCGGGTCATGCCGGGAAGGCCGGCCCGGATGCCCGCAGGGCCGGTGATCACCAGGAGAGTCACGAAGATCTCCGGGAAGGACTTCACGCCGAAAAACGAGTTCATCGCCCGCTCACTGGTGCGGCCCCCGTGGCCTGCATGACCAGCCGCTCATACTCTTGCGGCGCGATCGTATCGCAGCCGATCCGGTAGCCAGTCAACTGCCCGTGATCGTCACTTCCGCCCGATGCGATCACGCCGAGTCGCGCGGTGACAGCGGTGAGGACCATCCGTTCATGCTGGTTGTGATCTGGATGCCGGACCTCGATGCCCGCCAGCCCGGCCGCTGCCAGCCGGGCCATGTCCGCCTCCGGCATCTGCCAGCCGCGGGCCGACGCTCGCGGGTGCGCCAGAACAGCCACGCCTCCGGCGGCGCGGATGAGGGTGATCGCGCGCACCGGTTCAAGCGCGTACCTGGTCACGTGGGCACGCCCGCCGACGGCGAGCCAGTCCGGGCCGAACGCCTCGGCCGGAGACTTGATGACCCCCGCCGCCGCCATCGCCATGGCGATATGCGGCCGGCCCACCACACCGCCGCCGGCGATCGCGCTGACCTGCTCCCAGGTAACCGGGGCGCCGAGCTCGCCGAGCCGGTCGACGATCGCCCTGGCCCGCTCTATCCGGCTGGCGCGGATCCGTGCGCACTCGGCTGAGAGCCCGGGGTCAGCCGGGTCGAACAGGTAGGCCAGCAGGTGCACGCTGTGACCAGCCAGGCGGCAGGACAGCTCCATTCCCGGCACCAGCGTCAGACCGCTGGGCAGTGCCCGCAACGCCGCTGCATGCCCGGCCACCGTGTCGTGGTCGGTCAGCGCGATCACGTCAAGCCCGGCCGCCCGGGCGCGGGCCATCACCTCGGCGGGCGGGCAGCTGCCGTCCGATGCGGTGCTGTGGCAATGCAGGTCCGCGCGCACCCACCGGAGAATAGCCGGGCAGGCGCGGTACTAGCCACTAGCCGGGCAGGCGCGGGACTAGCCGGGCAGGCGCGGGACTAGCCCGGCAGGTGCGGGGACTTTGCCCCGTAGGGCAAGTCCAGATCCTGGCCCGGGTCACGCAGGTCACGCAGCGCCAGCGGCTCCATCAGCAGCATCCCGGCCGTGTCCGGCCAGAGCACCAGCCACAGCCAGCTGGCCAGGATCTCACCGACGAACGCCGCCCGGGCTGGCGCCTCCACGTGCCACAGCGGGAAGTCATGGTGGTCGAACTCGACGGACGCATCCGGTGGCCCGGCGGCGAACTCCCGGCCCGGGTCGGGTCCGGTCAGGCCGGCGAACCTGGCGCCGAGGCCTACCCCCGGCTCCTCGGAGATCAGCAGCATCTCACCCGGGCCGCCCGCTGGGTTCGGCCCGGTCAGCGCGACCACGCAGCCGCGGTAGCCGCTGCGCTCGTCGCCTGCCGCGGCGAACCCGGTCACCAGCCAGCCAGGCGGCAGCGGCCAGGGCAGCCAGACCGGCACTGCCGCGCTGTGCAGCACGCCGTTCAGCCCCTCCTTGGACGGGCTGCAGGCAGGACGCAGCGGCTGCACCCCGCCGTGCAGCTTGCACTGCCATGCGCTCGACCAGGCGCTGGGCTCCTGCACGGGGCCGCCACAGCGAGGACAAGTTGACTGGTTCTTCATGACTACCGACAGTCACTCCTCGCAGCGCATACGTCAAGTACCACTACCTTGGCGGCGGCCGCCAGGCCGATGGCGGGGCCCACGGCGGAGGCCGGCATACTGGCACCGTGGCCGTGCGGCGAATCCCGTGCGTGGGAGCAGTGATCAAGGACGACACGGGCCGGCTGCTGCTGATCAAGCGCGGGCACGAGCCAGGCGCGGGCCTGTGGTCCATCCCCGGCGGCCGGATCGAAGCTGGCGAGTCCGACGCCAGCGCACTGGTCAGGGAGGTCCGCGAGGAGACCGGGCTGGCCGTGCTGGCCGGCCGGCTACTCGGGGCCGTCCAGCGGCCAGGGCTTGCTGGCGCGGTCGTGGACATCAGGGACTACGTCGCGGTGGTGACCGGGGGGGTGCTGACGGCCGGCGACGACGCCGCCGATGCCCGCTGGGTGAGCCCGGCGCAGCTGGCGCAGCTGGACGCACGTGGCGAGCTGACCAGCGGCCTGGCCGAGGCGCTGACCTCCTGGGGCGTCCTGCCGTAGATCCCGGGGTTTATCCGGGCGGCTCGAACCGCTGGGTCCTGGCCAGGCCGGCCACCTGGCCGCGCGGCGGCGACCATGACGAGCTTGCGGGATGCCTCGTCGATCATCTCGCCGTCCGGCATCGCCGCCCCGCGCTTGCGGGCGCCCGGCAACCCGCTCAATGTGGCTGTGAGCGGGTTGGGTGCCCGTTGAACGCCACATTCAACGGGTAGCAGCCGGGACACTCACCAGCCGCTCTTGCGAGCCCGCGCCTCGTACAGCAGGACGGAGGCGGAGATCGCCACGTTGAGCGAGTCCGCCGAGCCGAGCATGGGAATGCCGATCCGGCTGAAGCCCTCCTCGTACCAGGCAGCCGAGATGCCGTAGCGCTCGCTGCCGACCACCAGCGCCGTCCTGCCGCCGTAGTCGGCGCCGCGGTAGCTGACGCTATGGTCGGTATCGGCCAGGTAGACCGTGCAGCCGCTGGCTGCCAGCCAGGCTGCAGCCTCCGCCACCTGGTCGAATTCGACCGCCGGAACCCTGATGCTCATCCCCTGGCTGGCCCGCAGCACCTTCGGGTGGGTCAGCCTGGTCCGGCGGTTGGTCAGCACCAGACAGTCGGCGGCGCACGCGTCCAGCGTGCGGAACAGCGTTCCGAGGTTGCCGGGGATCTCGATGCCGTCAGCCACCAGGACGAGAGCGCGCGCGCCCAGCGTGATCTCCGCGGGGTCCCAGTCTGGCAGCCGGGCAATCGACAGCAGGCCGTCCGGGCCCGGGCGCTCGGCCAGCCGTTCCAGCGTCCTGGCCGAGATCTGGTAAGACCGGCGTGCCCGTGCCGCCAGCTCAGCGCTGCGCTTCCTCGCCTCGTCGGAGTACGCGGCCTCCGGGCACCACAGGAAGGTGTCCAGCCGGACTCCGGCAGCCAGCACGATGTTGTGCTCGTACAGCCCCTCGGCCACGAACATCCGCCGGGGGATCCCTGTGCGGTTGCGCTGGATGTTCCTGACCAGCTCAGCCGCTGGATGCCGGAGGCCGATCTGCTGAAGCTCCATGGGCAGCCGTTCTGCTCGCCGGAGGCCAGGCGCCTGGCAGCGTCAGACGATCGTATGCCGGCACCGGCCGTTCGACGGCCGGGTGGGCGGTTCGTAGCATGGGGTCATGGCATCCCCGTCGGCCGTCTCATCGCCGCCCACCATAGAGCAGGTGACCCAGGCGCTCTCCGGGGTCAACGACCCCGAGATCCGCCGCCCGATCACCGAGCTTGGCATGGTCAAGAACGTGGCGGTCGGCGCCGACGGTGCCGTCCGGGTCGATGTCTGGCTGACCGTCTCCGGCTGCCCGATGCGCGACACCATCACCCGGGAGGTCACCGCGGCGGTCAGCAGGCTGGACGGCGTGGCCAGGGTGAGCGTCGAGCTTGACGTGATGAGCGACGAGCAGCGCCGCGGCCTGCAAAGCCAGCTTCGCGGCGGCCGGCCGGAGCGGGAGATCCCGTTCGCCAAGGACTCCTCGCTGACCCGGGTGTACGCGGTCGCCAGCGGCAAGGGCGGAGTCGGGAAGTCGTCGGTGACCGTCAACCTGGCCGCGGCGCTGGCCGCCGCCGGGCAGAAGGTCGGGGTGCTGGACGCCGACATGTACGGCCATTCAGTGCCCCGCATGCTGGGCGTGACCGGCCTGCCTACCCAGGTGGAGAAAATGATCATGCCGCCGTCCGGGCATGACGTTCAGGTCATCTCCGTCGGCATGTTCACCAGGGGCAACGATCCGGTGCCGTGGCGCGGGCCGATGCTGCACCGGGCGCTTGAGCAGTTCCTCGCCGATGTGTACTGGGGTGACCTGGACGTGCTGCTGCTTGACCTGCCGCCCGGCACCGGGGACGTGGCGATCTCCGTAGGCCAGCTGCTGCCAGGAGCCGAGCTGCTCGTGGTGACCACCCCGCAGATCGCGTCAGCCGAGGTGGCCGAACGGGCCGGGGCGCTGGCGCCCCAGCTGCGCCAGCAGGTCGTCGGGGTCATCGAGAACATGTCGTACCTGCCGTGCCCGCATTGCGGAGAGCGGGTTGACGTCTTCGGCTCCGGCGGTGGCCAGGCCGTCGCCGACGCGCTGAGCAGGATCATCGGCACCCACGTGCCCGTGCTCGGCCAGGTGCCGATGGACGTCCGGCTGCGCGAGGGCGGGGACAGCGGCGTGCCGCTCGTCCTCAGCAACCCGGAGTCCGCAGCGGCTCAGCAGCTTTCCATGATCGCTGGCGGCCTGGCCAACCGGTCGCGCGGGCTGGCCGGGCGCCGGCTCGGCCTCACTCCGGTCTGACGCCCGGTCTGGCGCAAACTCCGGTCTGGCGCGAGATTCAGGTCGCCTCAGCGTCGTAGGGCGGGCTCTCGCCGGGCAGCAGCGATGATTCGGACGGCTCGCGCGGGCGGGAACTCGACCCGTCTTCGTCATCGAGGTCATCGAGGAGATGCTTGCGGACGAAGTGACGCGGGTTCAGGTCGTTGATGTCGAAGTCTGCGAACTCGGGCCCGAGGCCCTCCTGCAAGTCCGCCTTGGCCCCCTCGGCGAGCCTGCGCAGGTCACGTAGCGCGCGGCCGGCCTGGGAGGCGATCTTCGGCAGCTGGTCGGGACCGAAGATCAGCAGGGCAAGGACGGCGAGCACCAGCAGTTTGGTGATGGACAAATCGAACACAAGGAACGCTCCAGCATCATGCACGGCGCGCAGGACTGCGGTCGGCTCAGCACCAATGTAGACGCTCGGAGCGGCCGGCCACGAATGCCCGGCCACCGGGGTCCGTGCGGCGGCCGGCCTGGTGCCGCCGTCCGGCCGGGGATTGTGCCGCGCAACGGGCCGTCTGGCTGATCGCATTCCCGCCCGCGATCGATCCGGCAGGCCTGGTCAGCGGAACGGGTTCACCCAGGAGACGAGCCGCCCGAGCCCGCGGCCGATCCGGCCCCAGAACCCGGGTCCCGCATCGTGCGGCAGGGCGTCGACGATCTGATCGACGGTCGCCGGCGGGGCTTCCGCGATCACCGTGTAGACGAACCCGTGCGCTGACCAGGCGACGCTACGCAGATTGGGGTTGGTCGAATAGACCGGGTGACCCTGCAGCCTGGTCTCCCGCCACCCAGGCAGCGTCCCCTGCAGCTGGCCGCGCTGCAGGAAGATCGATACGACCGAAAGCCCGTCGGAGTAGTCGAGATCGATGACCGGCCCGACCGCGGCGTGAGTCTGGTGGGCCGCGACGAGCAGCAGATTGCCCGGCAGTTCCGCGGGCACCGGCCAGCCCTGCATCCTGAGCCTGGCGATCTGCGCCTGGTCGAGCCGCGGCGACCATGGCCGCGCGTCCGTGGCCGGCATGCCGCGCAGCCCGCTACTGCCGAGCCGCAGGTTGATGAACGCATCCTCGCTGATCATGCGCGCACCGGAGTCGAAGATTTCCCTGCGCAGCGGCAGCTTCGTCTCGGTGTCCAGCCAGAACCGGGCGGCCAGGCTGCCGTCCGGCCGGCGCAGCTCGACTATCTGCGCCTGCCGGTCGTCGGTCCAGCCCTGGCCGATGTCCGCCACCTGGTAGTTGGCGCGCATCAGGTTCACCAGCTGCCGCGACAGCCCGAGTATCCCGTCCGGTTCCTGCTCGCCCGCCGTCGATGGCTGCGGTGCGGCGGCAGGTGGCACCGAGCCCATGTCGGTGACCTGGGCCAGGATGGTTCGGCCACGCTGGTGCCAGACCTGTACGACCGAGGTCGTGCCGCCGTACGGGCCCCACCAGGCCACGATCTGCTCGCCCTGGTACGAGGTGGCCATGCCAGCGGCGGCGGCCTCGCTGAGCAACCGCAGGCCGGCGCGGGAACTGGCGGACGTGTTCGCGGCGCCCGCCGGGCGGGCCGGCCAGAGACCTCCGGGGCCGGTGCCGGAACCAGCCCGCGGGGTCACCGACGGGCCAGCCGAGACGTCGACAAGGACCAGCGTCGCAAGTGCGGCGCCCAGCAAGCCGATCAGAACCGCGGCACCGGTGATCCGCCGTGACGAGGCTGACATCGCGCTCACGGCTCGTGCAGGGCGGCGCTTTTCTGGGCCGACGGCACTGGGCGAGGCTGCGAAACCGGCACCACGCCGGTCATGATCTCGTGCTGGATCATGTACACGTCCACCGCAGGCGTCACCCGCGGGCCGGGCTGCGGGCTGCCGCCGCCAGCCGCGAAGGCGGCGGCTCCGAGACTCAGCAGCAAGAACGCGAAGCATCCCGCGACAACAAGCCGGCTAGGCCGCAGTTCGCGTGCCGCGGCGCCGGAGGCGGACGCCGTGGCGGGCCAGAACCAGCCCGGCTCCCCGATCGCGCGGCCGCCGGCGAACGCGTCTCCCGGCGGCGCCAGTCCCATCAGCCGATGAGTCAGCGCCGAATCGGCCGCTGCCCCGCCGAGCGCATTCATCCGCCGCTTCAGCGTCCGGAGCGCAACCGCCTCGGCCCGGCACGGCTCGCACCTCGCCAGGTGGACGAGGACCCGGTCACGATCGGCGTGGCCAAGCTCGCCGTCGATGAGCGCGGACATCCGGCGGCCGAGATGGCTCATGTCTGGCCGCCTCGCGGTAGCCGCGACTGCAGCCGTGGCCGCGGCACCGGCGGGACCGCCTGGCGCGGCCTGCGGTGCTCAAGCGCCGCCCTCAGCTGCGCGCGTCCCCGGTGGATGCGGCTGCGAACGGTGCCCAGCTTGACCCCGAGCGTGGCGGCGATCTCCTCGTACGACAGTCCCTCGATGTCGCAGAGAATCACCGCCGCTCGGTACTCGGGGGCCAGCGCCTTGAGTGCCGCCTGGATGTCATCATCGAGGTGACGCTCGTCAAATGCCTCGGCGGGCGTCGGCTCGCCGCCGCCGAGCCGGGCTGCTGTGTCGTCCGCGAGTCCCTCGAACCGGATCCGCTGCTTGCGGCGCGCCATATCGAGGAAGAGGTTCGTGGTAATCCGGTGCAGCCAGCCCTCGAACGTACCTGGCGTGTAGCTGGACAGGGAGCGAAATACCCGCATGAAGACCTCCTGAGTGAGGTCCTCCGCGTCGTGCGAGTTGCCGGTCAGCCGGTACGCCAGGCGGTAGACACGGGCGGAATGATCCCGGACCACCTGCTCCCAGGTGGGCGGCGTCCACTCAGCCTCCTGCAGCTGGACGGGCCCGGCACGGTCCACTGTTTCCCCTCCTTCGCACCTACTACTACCCCAACGCCAGCATCGCGCCATGACTTCCGCAGCCGCCGCCCGGCGTCAGTAACAACGCCCGAACAGGCCCGGCAGGTTCCCGTGCTAGCTGACATAACGCTAGGCTGCGGCACGAGAGCCGGGCAAGCGTTCAGGGAGGACGTCATCGCAAGCGCAGAGGACACCCTGAGCTACGTGGAGGAGTTTCTGCCCGAAGACGACGTGCTGCTCGCTGCCCGCCGGAACGCCGCTGAGGTCGGCGGCACCGTGCCAGTCGGCCCCGCCACCGGCGCGGCGCTGCGCTTCATCGCCGCTGCGATCGGGGCGAGATCGGTGGTCGAGATCGGCACCGGCTGCGGCACATCCGGCGTCTGGCTGCTCCGCGGCATGCGCACGGGCGGAGTGCTGACCAGCGTTGACATCGAGCCAGAGCATCAGCGGCTGGCCCGCAAGACGTTCGTAGACGCGGGGTTCGCCTCCAGCCGCTACCGGCTGATCGGCGGCCGGGCCCTTGATGTACTCCCCCGGCTTGCCGACGCTGCCTACGACATGGTCTTCTGCGACGCGGACAAGCAGGAGTATCCCGAGTACCTGGCCGCCGCGCTGCGGCTGCTGCGCCCCGGTGGCATCGCCGTCTTCGATAGCGCCCTGTGGCACCGCCGGGTCATTGATGCCCTGTGGCGCGAGCGAGTCAGTGAAACTGACCAGGCAGACCCTGACACTGCCGCCGTCAGGGAGCTGTGCGACCAGGTCAAGACCGACGAGCGGCTCGTCCCGCTGCTCCTGCCGGTCGGTGACGGCCTGCTCGCCGCGGTCAAGCAGGTTACCTGACCTCAGATCCCGCTGAGCCAGTTCAGCAGCAGCCTGGTGCCGAAACCAGTGCCGCCCTTGGTGATCTCTCCGTCGTCCGACGATGCCCGCGCTGCGCCCGCCACGTCAAGGTGTGCCCACGGCCGGCCGCCAGTGAACTCGCGGAGGAACAGGGCCGCCGCTATCGAGCCGGCCTTCTCGCCGGCCGCGCCGCTGCGTGCGAGGTGGGCCAGGTCAGCGACCGGCGAGTCGAGCGCGTCCAGGTAGTCCGCGGGCAGCGGCATCCGCCACAGCCGCTCCCCGGTCGCCTGCCCGGCCGCCAGCAGGGCACCGGCGACGCCGTCGTCGGTCGAGTACAGCGCCCCGATCCCGGTCCCGAGCGCGATCCGGGCCGCGCCGGTCAGGGTCGCGATGTCCACCACGACACCGGGGTCGAGCGCGGCGTCCGCATAGGCGATCGCGTCGGCCAGGACCAGCCGCCCCTCGGCGTCGGTGTTCAGCACTTCCACAGTCCGCCCGCCGTACTGCGTCACGATGTCCCCTGGCCGGTAGGCAGAACCGGACGGCATGTTCTCCGCGGCCGGGACCAGCCCGGTCACCCGCGCACTGACGCCGAGGGCGGCCAGGGCGGACATGACGGCGATCACGGCGGCACCGCCGGCCATGTCGGTCTTCATCAGCTTCATGCCATCGTTGGGTTTCAGCGAGAGGCCGCCGCTGTCGAAGGTGATGCCCTTGCCCACGAGCACCACGTGCGTCTGCCAGCCTGACGGCTCGTAACAGAGCTCGATCAGCCTGGGCGGCCGCGCTGATCCCGATCCGACCGCCAGGATGCCGCCGAAGCCCGCTGACGCCAGGTCGCCCTCGGCCCAGATCCGCGAGCTGAGGCCAGCCTGCCCGGCAACGCCCGCGGCCTCGGCGGCGAGCCACGCCGGGGACTTGCGCGCCGATGGCGTGTTGGTCAGGTCCCGCGCCAGCGCGACCGCACCCGCGATGGTGACCGCCCGGCCGACAGCGGCCGAGTAGTCGGCCGGCTGCTGCGTCAGCAGCCTGACCTCCGCGCCTTCCCGGTCAGGACCGGACTTCAGCGCGAAGGCGTAGGCGCCGAGCAGCAGGCCCTGGACGAAGTCCTGCGCGGCGTCCGGCGGCAGGCCGGCGATCGCCGGCGTGCTCACGGTCCTTCCTCGCGCCTGCTCGCCCGGTGCTGGTTTTTCCTGTGCTGGTTTTTCCTGTGCTGGTTT
>DATGVY010000594.1:0-6365 GCA_035299845.1 Streptosporangiaceae bacterium | reverse complement strand
GGCGGGCTCAAGGATTCCTGGATTCAGGCTCAGCCCGGCCTGCCGGGCTTCACCTGCTGCCAGAGCCCGAGCCTGCTGAACGCCGCCTCCACGCTCCAGTCAAGGATCGACTACGTCTTCAGCCGCGGTGGCGGACTGAAGGCCGCTGACGACCAGATAGTAGGCGCCGATCCAGGCAACCGCTCGACGCCCTCGGGATTCTGGCCATCAGACCACGCGGGCCTATTCGCCGAACTTGCTCAGGGAAGCCCCAGCTGAACGAGCTCGACCCGCAGCGGAACTGATCGCTGGAAGCGGGCGGATCGGCAGACTCGAACCGCCGTCATTGCCGAGCGCCAGCGGCGGTAGCAGCGGGCCGGCCGGCTGCCGCTAGGCGACTGTTACCGGGAGCGTGTCGAAGCCGCGCAGCACGAGCGTGTCCCGGCGGGTCGGTTCGCCCGCGGCTGAGATCTTCGGGAACCGGCTCAGCAGCCGGGGGAAGGCCACTACCGCCTCGAGCCTGGCGAGCGCGGCGCCGATGCAGAAATGCGCGCCGCCGCCGAAGCTGAGGGGTCCGCCGTCCGGGCGCATGGGGTCGAACCTGGCTGGGTCCGTGAACCGGCGCGGATCCCTGTTCCCCGCCCCGAGCAGCGTGACCACCCCGGTTCCCTGGGACACTGGCACGCCGCGCACGCTCGTGCCGTAGCCGATGCGGCTGGTGAGCTGGACGGGCGAGTCGAAGCGCAGTACTTCCTCCACGAATGCGGCAGGCGGTATTGACCCGTCCCTGACGGCTTCGCCAGCCGGCGGGTCCTGCAGGATGATCTGAAGGCCGTTGCCCAGCAGGTTTGTCGTTGTCTCGAAGCCGGCGACGAGCAGCAGCGTCAGGTTGTGCAGCAGCTCGGCGTCGGTCAGCCTGCCATCGTCGGAGTCGCTGACCGCGAGAAGGTCGCTGAGCAGGTCGTCGCGAGGGCCGGCGCGCCGCTTGGCGGCCAGCGCAGTGAAGTACGCGAGCAGCTCAACTGCTGCGGCGTTGATCGCCGGCAGGGTTCCAGCGTCGTTGAGCTCAAAGACGCCGGCCAGATCCCGCGCAACTGGCCGGAATCCGTCCCGGTCTGTCTCTGGGATCCCGATCAGCTCGCAGATTACGGTGACCGGCAGCAAGTAGGCAAAGTCATGCATGAACTCGACGGCCGAGCCATCGGCGCCGCGATCAGCCATCGCGTCGAGCAGCTCGTCGGCCATCGCGGCAATCGCGGGCTCCAGCCCGGCGACGCGCCGGGCAGTGAACGCGTGGGCCATCAGGCTCCTGATTCGCGAATGCCGCGGTGCGTTCAGGTTCAGGATCCAGTCCGCACCCTGGATAAACACCGGATTCGCCCGCCAGCCAGGGAAGTCCTTGTCGAGACTGGATTCATCAGAGACGCGGAAGCCGGGATCGCGCAGGACAGAGTTAATGGCGTCGTAACCGACGACCATCACGTCGCCCGGACCGATCTCGACCACCTCGCCCAGCTCATGCAATGCGGCGTATAGCGGGTACGGATCTGCCCTGCCCTCTGACGTGCCGAGCGCGGTGAGGATCTCTATCGCATCCATGGCGCTGCTCCGTCCCTCGTCAGAGGCCGGTGGCCAGGTCGGCCGCCGTGCAGCCGGGCGTAACCGTGGCCAGGGCCGGCACTGCGCAGTCAGTACTCGCCCGCCAGTAGCTGAGACGATAAGTACTATCGCGTTTACTGTCAAGCTATATCGCGTTGAATTTAGGTCAGCCGTCGAGCTGGCCGCTGGGCGCGGGGGTGGTTGCGGGGGGCGCGGCCTCAATGGCGCCGGGCGTGGCCTGGGGAGAGGAGAGGCTAGTATCGCCGGGCATGGCGGCCGGCTCCGGGCTCGATAATGGCGAGGTTCGCCGTGCGGTGGACCGGATCTCCGTGCTGCCCGTTACTCCTGCTGTCGCGGTGTCCGGGCATCTGTGGCTGAAGCTGGAGAACCTCCAGCCGACCGGCAGCTTTAAGGTGCGGGGGTTTCTTAATGCGGTCCGGAGGCTTGGCCGTGCGGATCTTCGGGCCGGGATCGTGACGGTGAGCGCGGGCAACGCGGCTCTGGCGGCGGCATATGTGGCGCGGATGGCGGGCATCGGGTGCACGGTGGTGATGTTCGACTCCGCGCCGGCGGCCAAGCGGGACGGGGTGCGTGCGCTGGGAGCCGAGGTGCTGTCCTGGCCGCGGCCGCGGGTGCTGGCGTGGATGGCCGGGCGGGGCTGGCAGGGCATGCCGGAGCATTTCGTGCATCCGTTCGCGGATCCGGCGGTCATGGCTGGCCACGGCACCCTGGCGGTGGAGGTGCTGGACCAGGTGCCGGGGATCCGGCGCCTGGTGGTGCCGGTCGGCGGCGGCGGCCTGGCCGCCGGTGTCGCTGCGGTGCTGCACGCGGCCGGGCGGGCGGTGGAGGTGGTCGGCGTCCAGTCCAGCGGTTACCCGCTGTGGCTGCGGACGTTCGCCGAGGGCGCGCCGCCCGCGCTGGTGCCGGACACCATCGCGGACGGCACCACCGCGCCTTATGAGCTGGTCATGCACGATCGGCTGCGCACCGCGATCGACCGCTGGATCGAGGTGCCCGAGGCCGATCTGCGCGCGGGCGTGGCGGAGCTGGCCCTCCGGCACAAGGTGGTGGCCGAGGGCGCGGGTGCGCTGGCCTACGCGGCGGCGGTTCAGCTGGCCGACCAGGTGCCGACGGTCGCGGTTATCTCCGGTGGCAACATCGACGGGGCCCGGCTGGCCGTTCTGGTGAGCAGCGGCAACTGACACAATCCCCCCGGCGATGCGCTTGCACGCTTGGCCGGCTCGCGACAGGGCATTCTCCATCGCTAGCGACTGGCAGTCACCTGCGCTGGTCGTGCTCCTGCGCGAGTACTTCCCGAAAGGCACGGATATCACCGGCGACTTCCGCATCCGGATAGCTTACCGAATGAAGATTCGGTAAGCTGGCTCACAGGCGTCCCCGGGCCGACTCGGCCGCGAGCCTGCGCGTCCCCGGGAGTGACCGGATCCTCGGCGGCGACTGGTGGTGCTACCAGCGCATGTCACACAGGCCAGGCTGCGCGTGTCTTAATGAGCGGCCGGAGGTTAGAGGAGAGGATGACGATGGCACGTATCTCGCTGAACCCGCCACGGACACTCAGCTACCGGCTTGGCAGCTGGTATTCGCGTCGCCGGTACGGCGCCATGCTCGAGCCCGGGCAGGCGCTCGCGCACAACCCGCGCGTGCGCTGGAGGGTTAACTATCAGGCGCGGAAATCCGGTTACGAGTTGGCGGCGGGGACGGGATCCGGGGCAGGGGCCGGTTCCGGAGTGTACTGGCCCTTGGCGCGGGCGCTCTGGCCGCCGAGCGCGATGACCGCCCTGGCGGTCACCAGATGGTAGAGGACCAGGAGCTGAGTGAGGGCGAGCGCCTCGGAGCGGTGCAGATCGGAGCCGATGGTGAACTCGCCGAGCCGCTGCTGGCGCAGGTGGCTCGCGAAGTGCATCCGGTCCCAGATCGCCTCCTCCAGTTCGACGGCTCGCCTGGCGGAGATGGTTCCTGGAATGCGGAGTTCCTGCTCGCCCGAGCGCTCGATCAGCGTCAGGTCGTCGTCGGCTCCGTCGCCGGCCACGCCGGACAGGTCGGGATGCGGGAGCGAGTCGCGCAGGAAGAGGTGCGCGTCGAGCTGATCCGGGTCCTGCGAGCGGCCCGGCATGAAGGACACGACCACGTCGGCGTAGTGCCGCTGGGGGCGGATGAACGCCTCGGAGTCGCGCTCGCGACGGTCGAGCTCGCTGAGCACCTGGCCGGTTGAGTACCCGCGGCGGGAGCAGTCACGGGCCACCTTCCAGCGCCGGCGTATCTCCTCGGGCGGGTTCAGGTAGACCCGGACGTCGAACATCTCGCGTAGCTCGGGCGTGTGGTTGATGAGCAGCCCTTCGGCTACGACGAAGCGGGCGGGTCTCATATACCCCGGCCGCCCGAACGTGCCGTCGGCGTGCTGGTATACCGGCTTGAGTATGGCCTCGTTCTGCCGCAGGTGCCTGACGTCCTGGGTCAGCACGTCGATGTAGTTGCAGTCAGGGTCGAGCGGGGTGATCCCTCGCTCGGCGCGCTGGCGCCGGTCATAGCGGTGGTAGTCGTCGGCGCAGAAATGGGTGACCGAGTCCTCGCCGAGCACGCGGACCACGCCCCGGGTGATCGTCGTCTTTCCTGAGCCGGAGTCGGCCGCGATGCTGAGCATGATCGGCCGGGGCATCAGCTGCCCCGTTCTGGCTGGCTCGCGACGAACGACACCACCTGGCCCTGGCGCACCGGGTCGTAGCCGTTGATCTTGACATACGCGCCCGGGTTCGCCTGCCGGCAGGCATCGAGCTCGGCCAGCACGGCCGCGGGGTCATCGGTGTCGAACAGCGGAATTTTCCACATCGTCCAGTAGTGATCATAAGGGTCGGGCGAGGTGCTGAACTCGATGCCAACCACCAGGTGCCGGCGGAGAATCGAGCGGATCTGCTGCGCGAGCTGCTCCGCCGACATCCCGGGCAGGTAGGAGAAAGTCTCGAGCCTCATGCCGGCATCACATCCGGCGTGTCGACGGCCTCGAAATCAAACCTGATCTCCCGCCACGTGTCGAGCGCGGCGGCCAGCTCGGGAGACTGCCCGGCGGCCCGCTTGAGGATCTCCGGTCCCTCGGCGGTGAGGTCGCGCCCCTCGTTGCGCGCCTGCACGCATGCCTCAAGCGCGACCCGGTTGGCTGTCGCGCCGGCCCGGCTGCCCTGCGGATGACCGGCCGAGCCGCCGCCGAACTGCAGGACGGAGTCGTCGCCGAAGATCTCGACCAGGGCGGGCATGTGCCAGACGTGGATTCCGCCGGACGCGGCGGGAAGCACCGCGGGCAGCGAGGCCCACTCCTGGTCGAAGTAGATGCCCCGGCTGCGGTCAGCGGGCACGAAGCCCTCGCGGAGCAGGTCGACCACGCCGATGGTGGCCTCCCGGTCGCCCTCAAGCTTGCCGACCACGGTTCCGGTGTGCAGGTGATCGCCGCCGGCCAGGCGCAGCCATTTGGCGAGCACCCTGAAGTGGATGCCATGGTCCTTCTGCCGGTCGATGACGGCGTGCAGGGCCCGGTGGACGTGCAGCAGCATGCCGTTGCGCCGACACCACCGGGACAGCGTGGCGTGCGCCGCGAAACCGCCGACGAGGAAGTCGTGCATGATGATGGGCGAGCCAATCTCCCTGGCGAACTCGGCCCGCTCCAGCATCTGCTCGCAGTCCGGGGCCGTGACGTTCAGGTAGTGGCCCTTGCGCTCGCCGGTCTCCTCCTCGGCCTTGCGCACGGCCTCCATGACGAACTGGAACCGGTCGCCCCAGCGCATGAACGGCTGCGAGGTGATGTTCTCATCATCCTTGGTGAAGTCGAGGCCACCGCGTAGCAGCTCGAAACAGGCACGCCCGTAGTTCCTGGCCGACAGGCCGAGCTTGGGCTTGAGCGTGGCGCCGAGCAGCGGGCGGCCGTACTTGTTCAGCTTGTCGCGCTCGACCTGGATCCCGTTCGGCGGGCCCTGGAAGGTCGTGACGTAAGCGACCGGGATCCTCAGGTCCTCCAGCCGCAGCGCCCGGATCGCCTTGAAGCCGAACACGTTCCCGGTGATCGACGCCATCATGCTGGTCACCGACCCCTCCTCGAACAGCTCAAGGGGGTAGGCGATGTAGGCCAGGTACTGGTTCTCCCGGCCGGGCACCGGCTCGATGTCGTAGACACGCGCCTTGTAGCGCTCAAGCGTCGTCAGCCGGTCGGTCCAGACCGTGGTCCAGGTGGCGGTGGAGGATTCGGCCGCCACCGCGGCCGCGGCCTCCTCCGGCGCCACTCCCGGCTGCGGGATCAGCCGGAACGCGGCAAGGACATCGGTCTCGCGCGGCTGGTAACCAGGAGTCCAGTAGACCTCCCGGTACTCGCGAACTCCTGCTTCGAACACAGGGCGAACGTATCGAGATTAAATCATTAAGAAAAGACCAAGTTTAACAATAGTTCATAGGTAATCTTCTATGACTTGGCGGGCCTGTTCCGAGCGGAGGAACTCGCCGAACGCCCGGACCGCCGGACGCCGTGGCCCGGACGGCGGGAACAGGACGTGCCACGGGCGGGTGAGCGGTGTGCCCGGAACGCCGATCTCGACCAGCCGCCCGTCCCGCAGCTCGCGGGCGACGGCGTAACGCGAGATCAAGGTGACGCCCAGCCCGACGGCCAGGCCCTGCTTGATCGCGCCGTTCGATCCGAGCGTCAGCAGCTCCGGTGCGCCGAGTTCAGCTGAGCTGAGATCAAGATCGCTCAGCAGGCGCTCGGTGGCCAGCCGGGTACCCGACCCCTC
>DATGVY010000593.1:0-9264 GCA_035299845.1 Streptosporangiaceae bacterium | reverse complement strand
CGTCGACCGGGAACATCCGCAGGGTCGGCTCCTTGAACGTCACCGTGATCACCTGGCGCCGCTGCGCCAGCGACTTGCCGGAGCGCAGGTAGAACGGCACGCCCGCCCAGCGCCAGTTGTCCACCTCGACCCGCAGCGCGCTGAACGTCTCGGTCTGCGACTGTGCCGAGATGCCGGGCTCGGCGCGGAAGCCCCGGTACTGGCCCCGCACGACATGCGCGAGGTCGACCGGCTGCAGCGAGTCGAAGACCTTCGCCTTCTCGTCTCGCAGCGACTTGGCGCTCAGCGAGGTCGGCGGCTCCATCGCCACGAAGCCGAGCACCTGGAACAGGTGAGTCACGATCATGTCCCGGAACGTGCCGGTGCCCTCGAAGAACTGCGCGCGGCCCTCGATGCCGATCGTCTCCGGCACGTCGATCTGCACGTGGCTGATGTATTCGCGATGCCAGATGGGCTCAAGGATCCCGTTGGCGAACCGCAGCGCGAGGATGTTGTCCACCGACTCCTTGCCGAGGAAATGGTCGATGCGGAACACCTGCGACTCGTCGAAGACCGCGTGCACGGTCTGGTTGAGCGCCAGTGCCGACGCCAGGTCGGTGCCGAACGGCTTCTCGATGATCACGCGGGAGTTCTCCGCGAGGCCGCAGTTGCCGAGCATCCCGACGACCGCCCCGAAGGCGCCCGGCGGCACGGCCAGGTGAAAGATGCGGCGCGGATTCCCGCCGATCTCCTGCTCGGCAGCCTTGACCGCCGCCACCAGCGGGCCCGGATCCTTCGGGCCGGCGGCAGCGAAATGCAGCGCGGACGCGAACGCCTCCCATGCGGCTCCGGTCGGCTTCGAGCTGCCGAACTCGCGCACGGCATCCTTCGCGTGCTTGCGGAAGTCGTCGTCGCTGAGCGCGGACCGGGCCGGGGCTGAGCCGACAACCCGGTAGTTCGCCGGCATCAGGCCGGCCCTGGCCAGGTGGAACAGGCCGGGCAGCAGTTTCCGCCTGGCGAGGTCCCCGGTGGCTCCGAACAGGACGATGACGTGGTTGTCGGGGCGAGGGCTCGGCATGGCCCGGCGCCGTGCCGCGGCACCGGGCTTCGCCGCCGGACTCACCGGCTAGTCCTTCTTCTCGGCGTGGCCGCCGAACTCGCTGCGCATCGCGGACAGGACCTTGCTGGTAAAGTCGCCGAGCCCGCGGGACTCGAACCGCTGGATCAGCGCGGCCGAGATGACCGGAGCGGGAACGCCTTCATCGACGGCTGCGAGCACGGTCCAGCGGCCCTCGCCGGAGTCGGAGACCCGGCCAGCGAAATCGTCAAGCTGCGGTGAGCGGGCGAGCGCGTCGGCGATGAGATCGACCAGCCAGGACCCCACGACCGAGCCGCGCCGCCAGACCTCGGCGACCTCGGCGACGTCGATGTCGTACTGATAGAACTCGGGGTCGCGCAGGGGAGTGGTCTCGGCGTCGGCGGATGCCACGTCCGCCCTGCCGATGTTGGCGTGCTTGATGATCGACAGGCCCTCGGCGATCGCGGCCATCATGCCGTACTCGATCCCGTTGTGGACCATCTTGACGAAGTGCCCGGCGCCGCTCGGCCCGCAGTGCAGGTACCCGTCGGGGGCGGTGCCTGTCGTCCGGGTCCGGCCGGGGGTGGGCTCGGCGCTGCCGATGCCGGGGGCGATGGTGGCGAAGATCGGGTCAAGGCGCCGGACCGGCTCGTCCTCGCCGCCGATCATCAGGCAGTAGCCGCGGCTCAGGCCGAACACGCCGCCCGAGGTCCCGCAGTCCAGGTAGTGGATCTGCCGAGGGGCCAGCTGCTTCGCCCTGGCGATGTCGTCGCGGTAGTAGGAGTTGCCGCCGTCAATGACCGCGTCGCCGGGCTCGAGCAGCTCGGCCAGCTGGCCGAGTACCGAGCCGGTGATGGCGGCGGGCAGCATCAGCCATGCGGCCCTTGGCTTCTCCAGCTTCGCGACGAAGTGCTCAAGCGTGGTGGCGCCGACGGCGCCCTCGCTCTCGAGCTGCTTCACGTGGGCCTCGGTGTGGTCATAGACGACACAGCGGTGCCCGTCGCGCATCAGCCGGCGGACGAGGTTCGCGCCCATCCGGCCGAGCCCGATCATGCCGAGCTGCATGGGCCTGTCAGTAGCCATTCGGTGTCTCCTCGTTCTAGCGGGCCGCCCTCGCGGGGCTGCCCTCAGCCCAGCTCTTCAGGCTGCGGTAGCGCCGGATGAGGGCGTTGGTGGACGAATCATGGCTGAGTTCTGGCTCCGCGTCGCTCGTCAGCTCGGGGATGATCCGGGCCGCCAGCACCTTGCCGAGCTCGACGCCCCACTGGTCGAAGGAGTCGATGCCCCAGATAGTGCCCTGGGTAAACACGCTGTGCTCATAGAGGGCCACCAGGGCGCCGAGCAGGCGCGGGGTCAGCTTCTCGGCCAGCAGCACGTTGGTCGGGCGGTTGCCCGGCATGACCCGGTGCGGCGCGACCGCGGGCGAGGTTCCCTCGGCCAGCACCTCCTGCTCGGTCTTGCCGAAGGCGAGCGCCTGCGCCTGGGCGAACACGTTCGAGGACAGGATGTCGTGATGGTCACCCAGCGGGTTGAGGGTCTTGCCGAAGCCGATCAGGTCGACCGGGATCAGCTTGGTGCCCTGGTGGATCAGCTGGTAGAAGCTGTGCTGGCCATTCGTCCCCGGCTCGCCCCAGTAGACGGCGCCGGTCTCGTAGTCGACCGGCGTGCCATCGACGGTGACGTGCTTGCCGTTCGACTCCATCGTGAGCTGCTGCAGGTAGGCAGGAAACCGCTTCAGGTACTGCTCGTAGGGCATGACGCCGGTGGTCTGCGCGCCGAAGAAATCCGCGTACCAGACGGCCAGCAGGCCCATCAGCACCGGCAGGTTCTCGCCGAGCGGCGCCACGGCGAAATGCTCGTCCATCTCGTGGAACCCGGCCAGCAGGTCATGGAAGCAGGCCGGCCCGATCGCGAGCATGGTGGACAGGCCGATGGCGGAGCCCATCGAGTACCTGCCGCCGACCCAGTCGCAGAATCCGAACATGTTCGCGGTGTCGATGCCGAACTCGGCGACCCGCGCGGCGTTGGTCGAGACCGCCACGAAGTGCCTGGCGATGGCCTGCTCGGAGCCGAGCCTGCTGACCACCCAGTCCCGCGCCGAGTGGGCATTGGTCAGGGTCTCCAGCGTGCCGAACGTCTTGGACGAGATGATGAAAAGCGTCTCATCGGCCGACAGGTCCCTGGTGGCCTCGGCGAAGTCAGTCGAGTCCACGTTCGACACGAAGCGGAAGGTCAGATCCCGCCGGGAGTAGTGCCGCAGCGCCTCGTAGGCCATGACGGGGCCGAGATCCGAGCCGCCGATGCCGACATTGACGACGTTCTTTATCGCAGCTCCGGTAAAGCCTTTCCATTCGCCGGAGCGGACGCGGTGCGCGAAGTCCGACATCCGGCCGAGTACCTCGTGCACCTGCGCGACCACATCGGCGCCGTCCACGACGAGCGAGCTGCTCTTCGGCATCCGCAGCGCGACGTGCAGCACCGGCCTGTTCTCCGACACGTTGATCCGCTCGCCGCGCAGCATCATGTCCCTGCGCTCCGCAAGGCCGGACTCGCGGGCGAGTTCGATGAGCAGGCGGATCGTCTCGTCGGTGACCCGGTTCTTGGAGTAGTCGAGGTAAAGCCCGGCCGCCTCGGCGGTCAGCCGCTCGCCGCGATCGGGGTCCTCAGCGAACAGTTCGCGCAGGTGCCGCCCGCCGATCTCGGAATGGTGCTGCTCCAGCGCCTTCCACGACGGGCGCTCGCGAAGCGGGATGGTCGGCATCGATTCGGTCCTCCAGATGGTTATCGGTCCCGGCTACGACGAGCTGCCCGAGCCCGGCTGCATGACGCCGACGGTGAGCAGGCGTACCGGCTTGGCGCACGCCGTCGCCGTGTATCCCAGGTAGATCGGCGTCGTCTGGTTCGGGGGGTAAATCTGCAGGTAGGTCGCACTGGCCGGACGGCACGCGGACTTCGGGTAGCCGGCCGCGCTGACGATCCGGAGCAGCGCGTTGGCGACCGCTCCTGGCGTCAGCGTGACGAGCTGGCGCGGGGTCGTGGTGCTCTCGGCCGCCGCCAGCCCGATCTGCCTGACCGGCTTGCCGCCTGCCAGGGAGACGCCGGGATAGCCGTACAGGGTGCACGTCACGCTGCCGATATTGGTGAGGTCGAGCGCGACGTAGGTGCTGCCCGCCGCTCCCTGGGAGACGCCCGCCTTGGCCGCGAGGTCCCTGGTCGGGCAGGCTGCCACCCCGGTCGGCGAGGCGGGCTGGCTGGCGCCGGGTGAGGTCACGCTCGCGCTGGCCGGCCCGGCGGGCGTGGCCGTGACCGTGACCGTCTTGGTCGGCGCGGCAGCCGGGCTGGCCGTCGAGCCGCAGGCCGTGGCCAGCACCGCGAGGCAGCCTGCCGCTGCGCCGGCGATCACCGGCCGGCCCGTGCGCGGAAATGACGTCATCGCGGGCTTCCTTCTGGTCAGCCGGGCGGCGCCGGCGAAGGCGCATCGGCCCGGCAGTGTGCAGGCCAGCCTTCCCCGGCGGGTTAGCCGTGGTCGGCGCGTTCGAGGACGAATACCGGGATCTGGCGCGCTGTCTTCCGCTGATAGTCGGCGTAGGGCGGGAATGCGGCGACCGCGCGCTCCCACCATTGCGCCCGCTCGTCGCCGGTGAGTTCCCTGGCGACCATGTCCCACTTATCCTGGCCGTCCTGGAGCTGGACTCGCGGGTCCGCGCGGAAGTTGTAGTACCAGCGCGGATGGGAGGGGGCGCCGCCCTGGGACGCGATGGCCGCGTACCGCCCGTCATGCTCGACCCGCATCAGCGGCGTCTTGCGCAGCTTGCCGCTCCGCGCCCCGCGGTTGGTAATGATCACCACCGGGAGCCCGGTGTCGCGCAACGTCGTGCCCTGCGTTCCGCCTGAGCCTTCATACAGCTCGACCTGTTCGCGCACCCAGGCCCGCGGGCTCGGCTCGTAGTCTCCCTCGATAGACATGCCGATAGTCAACACTCCCCGGCGGCGCGGCCGTACGCGGGGGGTCCGCCTCGCGCATGCGCTCCCGCGGGCCCGTGGCTATACGGCACTGCGGTTATGCGGGCCGCGGCGGCCTCGTTGATAATCTGTTTCCGCCGGCAGCCGCAGCGATTGACTATGGTGCGAGAACAAGATCAAGCCCATGTGAGGACCAGGAATGGCTTCGTCCACCACGTCCGCTGACCGGCGCAAGCGGCTGGCTCTCGTCGCGGCGATCATGGGCTCCTTCGTCGCCGGGCTGGATGCCACGGCGGTCAACGTGGCGCTGCCCGCGATCCGTGCCGACCTCGGCGGCGGCCTGGCCGGCCAGCAGTGGGTGTCCAACGCCTACCTGCTCGCCCTCGGCTCGCTGATCCTGGTGGGCGGGTCGCTCGGCGACATCTTCGGCGAGCGGCGGGTCTTCTCGATCGGCGTGGCCGGCTTCGGGCTGGTGTCCCTGTTGTGCACGGCGGCGCCGGACATCGGGATCCTGATAGCGGGCCGCGCGCTGCAGGGCGCGTTCGGGGCGCTGCTGATGCCGAGCGCGCTGGCGGTGATCATCGCTGCCTTCCCGCGCGACGAGCGCGGCGCTGCGATCGGCTCGTGGACCGCCTGGTCCGGGATCGCGACCGTCATCGGCCCGCTGGCCGGCGGCTACCTGGTGGACGCGGTCTCCTGGCGGCTGATCTTCGCGATCAACGTGCCGTTTGTGGTGCTCACGCTGGTGCTGATCACCATGGCGGTGCCCGGGCGCGAGCGCGGCGCGGCGCACGCCAGGGTGGACTGGCTGGGGGCCGCGCTCACCTTCCTCGGGCTGGCCGGGCCGGTCCTTGCGCTGATCCGGCTGCCGGACGTCGGCTGGGGCAGCCCGCAGGTGTGGGGCTCCGGGATCGGCGGGCTCGCCCTGCTCGGCATCTTCGTGGTGCACGAGCGGCGCACCCCGGCGCCGGCGGTGCCGCTTGGCCTGTTCCGGCGGCGGAACTTCTCGGTCGGCAACGTGCAGACGCTCGCGATGTACGGTGGGCTCGGCATCACGTTCTTCCTGCTGGTGCTGTTCCTGCAGGAGGTCGCAGGCTACAGCGCGCTGAGTGCCGGGCTCGCCTTGATGCCCACCACGATCGTCATGTTCGTGCTGTCCAAGCGATTCGGGAAGCTCGCCGACCGGTTCGGGCCGCGGCTGTTCATGGGCGGCGGGCCGCTGATCGCCGCCGTCGGGCTCGCCCTGCTGCTGCGCATCGGCGCGCACGTGAGCTACCTGACCGGGCTGCTGCCGCCGTTGCTGATCTTCTCGGTCGGCCTGGCCGCCACCGTCGCGCCGCTGACTGCCGCCGTGCTGTCTGACGCGGACGAGGGCAACGCGGGCATCGCCTCGGGGATCAACAACGCGACCGCCCGGATCGCCGGCCTGCTCTCGATCGCGGCGGTAGGCGCGGTCATCTCGGCCCAGTTCAGTCACGCGCTGGACAGCGGCCTGGCCGGGCGCAGCCTCTCGCTGGCCGCCCGCGCGGCCGTCGCTCAGGCGCGCCGCGAGACCCTCGCCCGGGTGGATCCGGGTCGCGTCGGCCATCAGATCGCATTGGCGGTGCAGTCCGCGTCGGTGCACGCGTTCCACGTGGGGATCTTGATCTCGGCTCTGCTGGTCGCGCTCGGCGGGCTACTCGGCTTGGCCGGGATCCGCAACCCAAGGCGGGTCGTGCGGTGCGAGGACTGCCCTGGCGGCCAGTTCGCCGGGCAGCCGGTCGATGCGGGGCGGGAGCGGCAGCCGGTGGCTGGCGCACCACGCACCTGATGACCTGCTGATCCTGCTGGTCTTGTGGTGTGCCTGAGCTGGCTATGGCCGGTTCAGGTGGCGCAGACCGCTACTGCCCTGCCCCGTGGCGGAGCCGGTGAGGATGGCGAGGACCTCGCCGATGGCGGGTCCCTGGCTGAACGGCTCGGGCAGCGGGAGATGGGCCTGGATCTGGTAGCGGTTCCTGCGGCCGTCCTTGTGCTTCAGCACGTAGCCGGCGGCCGTGAGGTCGGTCACGATCCCGTAGGCGCTGCGCTCGGTGATGCCGAGGCTGGCGGCGATATCGCGCAGCCGCATGCCGGGGTCGCGTGCGATGCACAGCAGGACCCGCGCGTGGTTGGTCAGGAAGCTCCAGTTCGACATTGCTGAAAATGTATCATATTTTTCTAGAAATAAATTGCTAGTTTTCTATTTCAGATATAGCCTGAGGAAAGACACCAGGGATGAGCCGCCGTCGGCGGACAAGCGCCCCGGGTCACCTTCTACGGAGCCGGTCATGTTCCTCATCGTCTTGGTCGTCGTGGTCTGCCTGTTCGTCGTGCTCGCGTTGCAGCGAACCCGGCGGAGGCGGTAACCGCGAACCCGGCGGAGGCGTTAACGCCCATGTGGAGCGGGCCGGCTCAGATTGGCTCGCACGGCGCTGCCTGGCCGCATCGGCCGGGACCTGGCCCGTCCCGGTGCTGCGTGCTTGCGGGCCGTTTCAGGTAGTGCGGCCGGACGGGCCTGGTCAGGTCGCGAGCTTGGCGAGTAAGCGCCTGCCGAACAGGTAGGCATCGCCTGGCCAGCGCGCGGACAGATAGTTGCGGTCCTCGACGACGAAGGCAGCCGTGTCGTCCGTGGCGGTGCCGCGGGCGGCGATGACCCGTGGTCCGCGCTGGAACTGGGCCGGGACATCCAGGACGGCGGTGACCTCGTCCTCGACGTAGGCCGGGTAGGTCCGGTAGTAACGGCCGAGCCGCCAGGCGGTGAGCAGGTACGCGCCGCGCTCCATGTACTTCGGCAGGCAGGTCGTGCGGCGGTCCGCCAGGATGCTGCGGCCGGTAACCGGGTCCGGTGTCCGTGCCAGCACAAGCACCCCGTGGCAGATCGCGCCCACCGGGCGGCCCAGGTCCCAGAACTGCGCGACCTTCTCCTGCAGGACGCGGGCCGACAGGTACTGCCGCATTCCCGGCGCGTGGCCGCCGGGCAGGATCAGGCCGTCGAAGGCGGCCGGATCCATATCGCCCCAGCCGATCGTGCTGCGGAACTCCTTACTGCCGGCGAGCTGCCGGTAGAAAAGCTTCGGCTCCTGCGCGGCCCCGAGCTGCCCGAACAGGACGCCGGTCAGCAGCCGGGGATCGGCGGCCGGCACTGTTCCCGACCGTTCGGTCGCGAACGTCACCTGGTGGCCGGCGGCGGTGAGGATCCGCCATGGGACGGAGACCTCGGTGACATCGAAGTCACGATCGGGCAACGGCATCAGAACGCGCACACCAGAAGCCTACGGTCAGGCCCAGTCGCCGCCCACGAGTACGCCCGGCGGCTGCCCCGCCCGGCGGCTGCCGCACGGCGCGGCGACGGCGGCCGGCGGAGGCACCCGTCAGACCGTGGTGGCGAGCCCGCCGTCGACGGGGATAACGGCGCCTGTCACATACGCGCCCGCACGTGAGGCCAGGTAGACAGCGACCCCGGCCATGTCATCGGGGCGCCCGATGCGCCGGAGCGGGGCCCTGGCGGCGATCGCGTCCCCGGACGCCTTCAGGGTCGCGGCCATCATCTTGGACTCGAACGGGCCGGGCGCCACGGCGTTGACGGTGATCTGCCGGGGACCGAGCTCCCCGGCGAGCACCCGGGTCAGGTGGTGCAGCGCGGCCTTGCTAGCCGAGTAGGAGTACGTAGGCAGCGCGGGAACGTGCAGTCCGTCGATGCTGCCGACGTTGATGACCCGGGCCGGATCGTCGTGCGTCCCGCCCGCCTCAAGCAGCGGCAGGAACGCCCTCGTCAGGAAGAACGGGGCCTTCAGGTTGAGGTCCACGACCTTGTCCCATGCGGCCGCAGGGAATTCCTCGAAAGCCGCTCCCCAGGTGGCGCCGGCGTTGTTGACCAGAATGTTCAGGGCCTGCTCATGCCGACCGACCTGGCCGGCCAGGCGCAGGCATTCCTCCTCCGTCGAGAGATTGGCGGGAATCGCCGTCACGGTCCCGTGCTGCCCGAGTTCCCGCGCAGCGGCAGTGCACGCATCGGCCTTGCGCGAGCTGATGTACACGCGGGCGCCGGCCTCCAGCAGGCCGCGCGCCATCATGAACCCGATGCCGCGGGTCCCGCCGGTGACGACGGCCGTCTTGCCGGATAGGTCGAACAAAGTCATGGTCTCTCCTTACAGATCCCGAGCCTTACAGATCCCGAGCCGGCCTCGGCGCCTTACCGAACCCTAGGCTGGGCTCGCCGCGAGGCC
>DATGVY010000592.1:0-8167 GCA_035299845.1 Streptosporangiaceae bacterium | reverse complement strand
GCCGAACTGCTTGAGCAGGCGCTGGCCCTGGCCGAGACCGGCACCGCGCTGCGGCCGTTCCTCGACGCCGGGCCGCCGGTCCGGTCCGCGATCACCGTGCTCGTCCCGCCGACTAGCGGCAGCGCGCGATTCGCTGCCGCGGTACTTGAGCGCTTCGACACCCAGCTGCCGCGGATCCGGCAAGGCCCCGGGCAGGCCGACGCGCCGCTGACGGACAGCGAGCTCGCGGTGCTGCGCTTCCTGCCGTCGCACATGACCAATCAGGAGATCGCCGAGGCGCTGTTCCTTTCGATCAACACGGTGAAGACGCACTTGCGGTCGGTATACAGGAAGCTCGGCGTGGCGTCCCGCCGCGCGGCCATCGCCCAGGGCAGGCGGCTCGGCCTGCTTTAGCGCCGGCGCCGGGCGAGCAACTCCCGCGCTGGCCCTAGACTTGGCGCCCTAGACTTGGCGGCCGTAGCCGTGACTGACCACCCATCTGCCCGGGCCGCGGTGCCGTGTTTGCCTGGCGAGGAACCGAGGAGATAAGCCGACGTGAAAACCGACGTCGAAGAGCTGAGCCCGACCCGGGTCCGGCTCACCATCGAGGTTCCGTTCGAGGAACTCAAGCCGAACCTCGATCAGGCATATCGCGAGGTCGCCCGGCAGGTCCGGGTGCCTGGCTTCCGTCCTGGCCGCACCCCGCCGCGGGTCATCGACCAGCGGGTGGGCCGCGGGGCCGTGCTCGAGCAGGCGGTGAATGAGGCCGTGCCGCAGCTCTACGGCAAGGCACTGGCCGAGCATGAGGTCTTCGCGCTCGGCCAGCCCGAGGTCGAGATCACGAAGCTGGACGACGGCAAGGAGCTGACCTTCACCGCCGAGGTCGACGTGCGGCCGAAGTTCGAGCTCCCCGACCTCGACGGCATGGCGGTGACGGTCGACGATGCCGAGGTCACCCCCGACCAGGTGGAGGAGTACATCGGGGCGCTGCGCGAGCGGTTCGCCTCGCTGAAGAGCGCCGACCGGCCGGCCGGGGACGGTGACTTCGTGTCGATCGACCTGTCGGCCGGCGTGGACGGCGAGCAGGTGGAGGACGCGCAGGCGAGCGGGATCTCCTATGAGGTCGGCAGCAATTCCATGCTGGAAGGGCTCGACGAGGCGCTGGCCGGGATGGCCGCTGGCGACACCAGGACGTTCACCGCGGAGCTGGCCGGCGGCAAGCTGGCGGGGATGCAGGCGGACGTGACTGTCACCGTGCACAGCGTCAAGGTGAAGGAACTGCCCGAGCTCGACGACGAGTTTGCCCAGTCGGCGAGTGAGTTCGACACGCTCGGCGAGCTGCGTGCGGGAACCAGGACGCAGCTGGCGGCGATGCGCCGGGCCGGCCAGGCCGAGCAGGCGCGGGAGCGCGCGCTTGATGCCGTCCTGGCCAGGGTCGACATCCCGTTGCCAGCGAACCTGGTCGACCAGGAGATCGAACTGCGCAGGCAGTCGCTGGATGACCGGCTGAGCCGGTCAGGCTCGGCGCTCGACTCCTACCTTGACGCCGTCGGCATGACGCCGGACGAGCTCGAGGCGGAGTTCGACAAGGACGCGCGCCGGTCGGTCAAGGCGGGCTTCATCCTCGACAAGCTGGCGGCTCAGGAAGATCTCGGCGTGGACCCGGCCGAGCTGAGCGCCTACGTCACCGAGCAGGCGTACCGGATGGGCGTCCAGCCCGACCGGCTGGCCAAGGAGCTGGCCGATCGCGGGCAGCTTGGCTCCGTTGCGGCTGACGTGCTGCGGACCAAGTCGCTCCGGCTGATCGCGGAACGCGCCAAGATCACTGACGAGTCGGGCCACCCGGTTGACCTGACGGAGATCGCCGGGGCAGACGAGCCGGCCGACCCGGATGCGGCGGACCCGGACGCCGCCGAGCCGGACGCCGAAACGACCGCCGAGACGGGCGCGGACTCGGCGGGCTAGCCCGGCCCGCCCGCCACCCGGCCCGCCCCCGCCCGCCAGCCGGCCCGCCCGCCAGTCGGCCCGGCCCGCCCGCCAGCTGGCCCGGCCCGCTCGCGGCCTAGCCCGTCGGCCCGGCCCGGGACCGCGCCCGGCCGGGCTCGGGCCGGGAGCGCGATCGCCCCGGCGGCGGTCGCTGCACGGGAGCGTGTGCACTGGCCTGTGCAGGCAGGATCCATGGCCGTTTGCGGCCAGGCCGGGACGGCGTACCTTGATCGAGCGTGCTGCCGGCCGCCCATGCGGGCGGCAGCGGGCGGGTTCGGCTGCGTTAATGCCAGAATTTGATCTTGCCGTGGTGGGCAACCTGATGGATCTCACTCTGCTCGGCACGGGCGCCTGGCGATGGGACATCCACCGGGCCGGCGGACCCCATGGCGTGGCGCCCTGAGCCTGGCGGGGCGGGCGCGCGGCAACATGCGTGCGCCTACAGCGAACAGGCGGCAGCGGCGGACTAGCGGGCGCCGGGAGCGGGTTAGGGTCACTTAGTCAATGACACGCAGAGCGAGGGAACGAGGAGGGCACATCGTGAGCATGCCTCCCCCAGCCGGGAAGCCGGCCAGCATTCTGGCGCGGGTCGCGGAAGCACCACCGGGCACGCTGGTGGGCGAGCAGGTGTTCCAGCGCCTGCTGCGGCACCGCATCGTGTTCCTCGGCCAGCAGGTCGATGACGAGCTTGCGAACCGGATCTGCGCTGAGCTCGTGCTGCTCGCCGCGGAGGACGCCAGGCGCGACATCAGCCTCTACATCAACTCGCCGGGCGGCTCGGTGAGCGCGGGCATGGCCATCTACGACGTGATGCAGTTCGTGCCGAACGACATCGCTACCTACGCGATGGGCATGGCCGCCTCGATGGGCCAGTTCCTGCTCTGCGCCGGCACGGCGGGCAAGCGCTACGCCTTGCCGCACGCCCAGATCCTGATGCACCAGCCGTCCGGCGGGATTGGCGGAACCGCTTCGGACATCAGGATCCATGTCGAGCAGCTGCTGGCCCTCAAGCGCACGCTGGCCCAGCGCATCGCGCTGCACACCGGGCAGACTGTCGACCAGATCGAGGCAGACTCCGACCGCGACCGCTGGTTCACCGCTGACGAGGCCAAGGACTACGGCTTCGTCGACCAGGTGGTCCGCAGCGCGGTGGAAGTCGCGTCGGAAGGGCCGGTCTCATGAATCGGATACCGGGCGCGGAACGCGCCATGCTGGCCGCGGGCCGGACGGCGGGGCGTCTCGCCGAGTCCCGTTACGTCCTGCCGTCGTTCGTGGAGCGGACGTCGTACGGGATCAAGGAGATGAACCCGTACAACAAGCTCTTCGAGGAGCGCATCATCTTCCTCGGCGTGCAGATCGACGACGCCTCGGCGAACGACGTGATGGCCCAGCTGATCACGCTGGAGTCGATCGACCCGGACCGGGACATCATCATCTACATCAACTCGCCCGGCGGGTCCATGACGTCGATGATGGCGATCTACGACACGATGCAGTACATCCAGCCGGAGATCCAGACCTTCTGCCTGGGCCAGGCGGCCTCCGCGGCCGCGGTGCTGCTAGGGGCCGGCGCCAAGGGCAAGCGGTTCGCGCTGCCGAACGCGCGGATCCTGATCCACCAGCCGGCCATCGAGAGCGGCTACGGGCAGTCCAGCGACCTGGAGATCCAGGCCAACGAGATCCTGCGGATGCGCACCGCGATGGAGAAGGTACTTGCCACGCACACCGGCAAGGACGAGGATCAGATCCGCCGGGATATCGAACGGGACAAGTTCCTCACCGCCGCCGAGGCCAAGGAGTATGGCCTCGTCGACGAGGTTCTGACGATGCTGAAGCGCAAGAGCGAGGTAGGGTCGTCCTAACCGGCAGGACCTAGTCCGGGCGCGCCGCGCATGCGACGGGCCGCTTGAGCCACAACTCAGGCCCCGAGGCGGTACCGTCGGTGTCCTAGGGTACGACCGGCCGCGCGGCGAGGTACTCGCCGTCGGCCGACACAGCCGGCGCGGCCGCCCAACAGCGGCCCTGGCAGAGGAGTAGCTGGGTGGCACGTATCGGCGACGGCGGTGACCTGCTGAAGTGCTCGTTCTGCGGCAAGAGCCAGAAGCAGGTCAAGAAGCTCATCGCTGGCCCCGGCGTGTACATCTGCGACGAGTGCATCGATCTCTGCAACGAGATCATCGAGGAGGAGCTGTCCGAGCCCCCCGAACTGAAATGGGACAGCCTGCCCAAGCCGCGGGAGATCTACGAGTTTCTCGACGCGTACGTGATCGGGCAGGAGAAGGCGAAGAAGGCGCTGTCCGTCGCGGTCTATAACCATTACAAGCGGGTGCAGTCCGGTGGCGAGCGGGCCGGCGAGGACGGGGTCGAGCTCGCGAAATCCAACATCTTGCTGCTCGGGCCGACCGGATCCGGCAAGACCCTGCTCGCCCAGACGCTGGCCCGGCTGCTCAACGTGCCGTTCGCGATCGCCGACGCCACCGCCCTGACCGAGGCCGGATACGTCGGCGAGGACGTCGAGAACATCCTGCTCAAGCTCATCCAGGCCGCCGACTACGACGTCAAGAAGGCCGAGACGGGCATCATCTACATCGACGAGATCGACAAGATAGCCCGCAAGAGCGAGAACCCATCGATCACCCGTGACGTCTCCGGCGAGGGAGTGCAGCAGGCGCTGCTGAAGATCCTGGAGGGGACCACGGCGTCGGTACCGCCGCAGGGCGGGCGCAAGCACCCGCACCAGGAGTTCATCCAGATCGACACGACGAACGTGCTGTTCATCTGCGGCGGCGCGTTCGCCGGCCTTGAGAAGATCATCGAGCAGCGGGTCGGCCGCGGCGGGATCGGCTTCGGCGGCATGCTCCGGGTCAAGAACGACCGCGACCTGGTGGACGCGTTCTCCGACGTCATGCCCGAGGACCTGCTCAAGTTCGGCATGATCCCCGAGTTCGTCGGCCGCCTGCCGGTCATCACCAGCGTGCACAACCTCGACCGCGAGGCCCTCATCCGGATCCTGACCGAGCCGCGCAACGCGCTGGTCCGGCAGTACCGGCGGCTGTTCGAGCTGGACGGCGTCGACCTCGAGTTCACCGACGACGCGCTGGACGCCGTCGCCGACCAGGCGAACCTGCGCGGCACCGGCGCCCGCGGGCTGCGGGCCATCCTGGAGGAAGTACTCCTTTCCGTGATGTACGAGGTGCCGAGCCGCAAGGACGTCGAGCGCGTGGTGATCACTTCCGAGGCCGTGCTGGAGAACGTGAACCCGACGCTGGTGCCGCGTGACGTCGCGCGGCGCACCCCGCGGGAGAAGTCGGCCTGACGCCGGCCGGACGCCGGCCGTGGCAGCAGCAGGCCCCGGCACTGTCTAGACTCACCTGACGTGACCGGAGAAGATCGCCGCCAGCTGCCCCCGCAATACGCTCCAGCCGAGGTGGAAGCGCGCCGCTACGAGCTGTGGGAGTCAGCCGGGCTGTTCGGCGCGGACCCGGCGGACGTCTCGGCGTCGGCGCCCGCATTCTCCATGGTCATCCCGCCGCCGAACGTCACCGGCTCGCTGCACATGGGCCACGCCCTCGACCACACCCTGATGGACGCCCTGGCCAGGCGCCGCCGGATGCAGGGGTACACCACGTTGTGGCTGCCCGGCACGGACCACGCGGGCATCGCCACCCAGAATGTCGTCGAGCGCGAGCTGGCCGCCAGCGGCCTGTCCCGGCACGACCTGGGCCGGGAGAAGTTCGTCGAGCGGGTCTGGCAGTGGAAGGCCGAGTCCGGCGGCAAGATACTCGGCCAGATGCGCAGGCTCGGCGACAGCGTGGACTGGTCCCGCGAGCGGTTCACCATGGACGAGGGCCTGTCCAGGGCCGTCCAGACCATCTTCAAGCGGCTCTTCGACGACGGGCTCATCTACCGGGCGGAACGGATCATCAACTGGTGCCCCCGCTGCCTGACCGCGCTTTCTGACATCGAGGTGGACCACTCCGACGATGACGGCGAACTCGTCTCGATCCGCTACGGCGACGGCGCGGACTCGATCGTGGTGGCCACCACCCGGGTCGAGACCATGCTCGGCGACACGGCGGTCGCCGTCCACCCGGACGACCCTAGGTACAGCCACCTGGTCGGCCGGCAGCTTGACCTGCCACTGGCCGGCCGCCGCATCCCGGTCGTGGCCGACCCGCATGTGGACCCGGAGTTCGGCACCGGCGCGGTGAAGGTGACCCCCGCGCACGACCCGGACGACTTCGAGATCGGCCAGCGGCATGGCCTGCCCAGCGCGGTGATCATGGACGAGCGCGGCGTCATCACCGCGCACGGGCCGTTCCTCGGCCTGGACCGGTTCGAGGCCCGCCCCGCGGTGCTCGCCGCGCTCAGGGAACAGGGCAGGATCGTGGCCGAGCGGCGGCCCTACCGGCACGCGGTCGGGCACTGCGGCCGGTGCGGTACCACCGTCGAGCCGCGGCTGTCGCTGCAGTGGTTCGTCAAGGTCGGCCCGCTCGCCAAGGCGGCAGGGGACGCGGTCAGGGACGGGCGGGTCAGGATCCACCCCGGCGAGATGGCGGCCAGGTACTTCGACTGGGTCGACGACATGCACGACTGGTGCATCAGCCGCCAGCTCTGGTGGGGGCACCGGATCCCGGTCTGGTACGGGCCAGACGGCGAGATCAGCTGCGCAGGCCCGGACGATGAGCCGCCCGCTGGCGAGGGCTGGACCCAGGACCCCGACGTGCTCGACACCTGGTTCTCCTCAGCGCTGTGGCCGTTCTCCACGCTGGGCTGGCCGGATGACACCGCGGACTTGCGCGCCTTCTACCCGACCAGCGTGCTGGTCACCGGCTACGACATCCTGTTCTTCTGGGTCGCGCGGATGATGATGTTCGGCCTGTACGCGATGGCCGACCAGGGGCCGGACGCCGCCGTCCCGTTCCGCCACGTTGCCCTGCACGGCCTGGTCCGCGACGCCTACGGCAAGAAGATGTCCAAGTCACGCGGCAACACGGTGGACCCGCTGGACTGGATCGACCGGTTCGGCGCGGACGCCACCCGGTTCACCCTGGCCCGCGGGTCAAGCCCGGGCGGCGACGTCGCCATCAGCGAGGACTGGGTCGCCGGGGCGCGGAACTTCTGCAACAAGCTCTGGAACGCGACCAGGTTCGCGCTGCTCAACGGCGCCGGCGCCGGCCCCGGCCAGGGCGGCCGGGATCGGGCCGCGCAGGCGGGCCTGGCCGGCCTGCCGGGCCCGGCCGCTGCCCTGCCGGTCCTGGCCGCTGCCCTGCCGGGCCCGGCCGCTGCCCTGCCGGTGCCGGACCGCTGGATCCTGTCCCGGCTGGCCGCTGTCACCGCCGAGACGGACGCGCTGCTTGAGCGCTTCGAGTTCGCCAAGGCCTGCGACGCCCTGTACCACTTCGCCTGGGACGAGTTCTGCGACTGGTACCTCGAGCTGGCCAAGCCCGCGCTGGCCAAGCCCGCGCTGGCCGGGCCCGGCGAGCCGGGTGCCGCGGCGACCAGGTCGGTGCTCGGCTTCGTCCTCGACCGGCTGCTCAGGCTGCTTCATCCGGTGATGCCGTTCGTCACCGACGAACTGTGGACCGCGCTGACCGGCGGGGAGACGGTGCTGGCCGCAGCCTGGCCGGGCCGCCGCGCGGACGGCGGCGGGAGCGGGCCCGACAGCCTGGCCGCCTTCGCCGACCCGGCCGCCGAGGCCGAGATCGGCGCGCTGATGCGGCTGGTCACCGAGGTGCGCAGGTTCCGCTCGGACCAGGGCCTGCGGCCGGCCCAGCCGGTGCCCGCGGTGCTGGCCGGGATCGAGGCGACGCCGCTGGCCGCCCATCAGGCGCGCATCCGGGCCCTGCTCAGGCTCACCGGGCCTGCGGCTGACTTCGCGCCGACGGCGTCCGTCCAGGCGGAGGGCGTCACCGTCCAGCTGGACACGGCCGCGACGATCGACGTTGCCGCCGAGCGGCGGAGGCTTGAGAAAGATCTTGCCGCCGCGCGGGCTGAGGTTGATTCAGCTGAACGGAAGCTCGCCAGCCAGTCCTTCATCGAGCGGGCTCCCGCCGCGGTGGTGGCCAAGAACGCCGGCCGGCTGGCTGCCGCCCGGGCCGAGATCACCAGGATCACCGGCCGGCTGTCCGGCCTCCCCCCGCCCCCTAGCACCCCCGCCCCCTAGCACCCCCGCCCCTAGCACCCCCGCCCCCTAGCACCA
>DATGVY010000591.1:0-4381 GCA_035299845.1 Streptosporangiaceae bacterium | reverse complement strand
CGGGAGAAGTTCGAGGAGTACGGCCTGGACGCGCGCGCGTTCGCCGGCGTCAAGGTGGCGGCGGTCGGCGAGCAGACAGCGGCGGCGCTCCGCGACTTCGGCATCATGCCCGACCTTGTCCCCGAGGCAGAGCAGTCCGGCGAGGGTCTGGCCGCCGTATGGCCTGCCTACGACGACGTGCTCGACCCGATCAACCGCGTGCTGCTGCCCAGGGCCGACATCGCCACCGAGAACCTGATCGCCAGGCTCACCGACCTCGGCTGGGAAGCCGAGGACGTCACCGCCTACCGGACCGTCCGGGCAGCGCCGCCGCCCGCGCCCATCCGCGAGGCCATCAAGGGCGGCGGCTTCGACGCTGTCCTCTTCACCTCCTCCTCCACCGTCCGGAACCTGATCGGGATCGCCGGCAAGCCGCACGCGGTCACGGTGATCGCGGTAATCGGGCCGCAGACGGCGAAGACAGCCGCCGAGTTCGGGCTCCGGGTGGACGTGATGGCGCCTAAGCCGTCGGTCACCGCGCTGGTCGACGCCCTGGCGGAGTACGGCGCCGGCCTGCGTGACGCTGCCGTGGCAGCCGGGGAGGTCGTCAGAAAGCCCAGTGAGCGCCGCCGGGGAGCCCGCCGCAGGATCAGATGAGGAGCGCCCGATGACCGCCGGATACCCCGCCGCCCGCCCCCGCAGGCTCCGTCGCAGCGCGGCGATCCGCCGCCTGGTGGCGCCGGTCAGCGTACGGCCCGCTGATCTTGTGCAACCGCTGTTCGTCAAGGAGGGGATTCGCGAGCCGCAGCCGGTCAGCTCGATGCCGGGCGTGGTGCAGCACACCAGGGACAGCCTGCGCAAGGCGGCGCACGAGGCGGTGGACGCCGGGGTCGGCGGACTGATCCTGTTCGGCATCCCGGCCGTCAAGGACGCCCGCGGGTCGGCTGCCGACGACCCGGCCGGGATTGTCCAGCTGGCCCTGGGTGACCTCACCGCCGAGGTCGGCGGCGCTACCGTGCTGATGGCCGACCTGTGCATGGACGAGTACACCGATCACGGTCACTGCGGGATGCTGACGCCATCCGGCGAGGTCGACAATGACGCGACCCTGGAAAGGTACGCATCGATCGCGGTCGCGCAGGCCGCAGCGGGCGCGGCCGTGGTGGCGCCGAGCGGCATGATGGACGGCCAGGTCGCCGCGATCAGGGCCGCCCTGGACGGGGCCGCCCGCACCGACGTCGCGATCTGCGCCTATTCGGCGAAGTACGCATCGGCCTTCTACGGGCCGTTCCGCGAGGCGGCGGAGTGCGCGCCGCAGTTCGGCGACCGGGCCTCCTATCAGCAGGCTCCGGCCGACGCCGGCGAGGCGCTGCGGGAAGTCCTGCTCGACGTCGACGAGGGCGCCGACATCGTCATGGTGAAGCCGGCTCTGGCCTACCTGGACATCATCAGCCGGATTGCCGCGACCGTGCACCTGCCGGTCGCCGCCTACCAGGTCAGCGGCGAGTACGCGATGGTGGAGGCGGCGGCAGCCCACGGCTGGCTGGACCGGGACCGGGTCATCATGGAGACCCTCACCGCGATCCGCCGGGCCGGCGCCGGCATCATCCTCACCTACTGGGCGACCGAAGCAGCACGTCGCCTGGCCTAACCCGCGGTACATCAAGCAGAATGCAACAGTCGCCGTGCAACCCCCGTAAATTCCGAGGAGGCAACTGGGTGCGGACGCGGATTGGCTGCTGTCGTGGCTGCCGGGCGCGATCGTTGCCAACGGCAGCTAGGCCGGGCTGGAGTGGAGCTGATGGCTGACACCGTGCTGCGCCGGGGTCGCCGCAGGTCCGTGGAGCGGCTGGCGGCCGCCGCCACCGGATACGCGGCCATGGGCTGGCCCGTGTGCGCCGGCGCGCATCCGCCAGGCCGCCCGCAGCGCGGCGCGGGCGGCGGCCGCGCCTGCTCGTGCGACCGGGTCGGCTGCCCGGCACCGGGTGCGCACCCGATGTCGCCCGCCTGGCAGGTGGAGGCCAGCACCGATCCGGCCACCGTATGGAGCTGGTGGCTGGCCAGGCCGGACGCGGGCATCATCCTGGTGACCGGCCGGGTGTTCGACGTGCTCGATGTCCCGGCCGCGGTGGGAACAAGCGCCCTGCGGCTGATGGCGGCGGCGGGAGTGCGCCCCGGCCCGGTTGCGCTGAGCGCCGGGGACCGGGCTCTCTTCTTCGTGCGGACCCGCGGCGCCCCCGCTGATGAGCACGAATGGTGGTCCTGTCACCTCGACTCCGAGCCGGAGACCGTGACGCAGGTGAGCGGCCTGCGGTGGCACTGCAGGGACAGCTACGTGCTGGCCCCGCCATCGCGGTACCGCCCGGCCAGCACCGCGCACTGGCTGCGCGCCCCGGCGGACCACCCGCTGCCGGACGGGCTCCGCCTGCTCGAGTACCTCGGGGACGCGTGCGAGGAAGCCGCCAGATGACCGGGGCACAGCGCTCCGGCGAACTGTTCGCCCGTGCTTGCGCCGTCGCGCCTGGCGGGGTGAATTCGCCGGTCCGGGCGTTCGGGGCGGTCGGCGGCGTCCCGGTATTCATGGCATCAGGCAGCGGCGCCTACCTGACCGACGTGGACGGCAGGGAGTACGTCGACCTGGTGTGCTCGTGGGGACCGATGATCCTGGGGCACGCGCATCCCGCCGTGACCAGCGCCACCGCAGCCGCGCTGGCCGACGGAACCTCGTTCGGCACCGTGACGCCCGGCGAGGTCGAACTGGCCGAGGAACTGATCTCGCGCGCGCCGGTGGAGAAGGTGCGGCTGGTCAGCTCGGGCACCGAGGCCACGATGTCGGCGCTGCGGCTGGCCCGCGGGTTCACCGGCCGCCGGCTAGTGGTCAAGTTCGCCGGCTGCTACCACGGCCACGTGGACGCACTGCTGGCCGCGGCAGGCTCCGGGGTCGCCACCTTCGGGCTGCCTGACTCACCCGGCGTCACCGGCGCGGTGGCCGCCGACACGCTGGTGCTGCCCTACAACGACGCGGCGGCCGTCCGGCAGGCATTTGCCGAGCACGGCAGCCAGATCGCCTGCGTGATCACCGAGGCCTGCCCGGCCAACATGGGGGTCGTACCGCCGGCGGCGGGCTTCAACGAGCTGCTCGCGCTGCTCTGCCGCGAGCACGGGGCCCTGCTGATCATGGACGAGGTGCTGACCGGCTTCCGGATCTCGCGGTCCGGCTGGTACGGGCGCGAGGGCGTTGACGCCGATTTGATGACCTTCGGGAAGGTCATGGGGGGCGGGCTGCCTGCCGCCGCCTTTGGCGGCCGCGCGGAGATCATGGACAGGATGGCCCCGGCCGGGCCGGTCTACCAGGCGGGCACGCTGTCCGGCAATCCGCTGGCGACCGCGGCCGGGCTCGCCACGCTGCGCGCCTGCACGGACGAGGTGTACGCGAAGGTCGATGAGGCTGCCGCCGCGGTGGCGAAGCTCACGTCAGACGCGCTGACCGCTGCGGGAGTGCCGTTCCGGCTGCAGGAGGCCGGCAGCCTGTTCTCCGTCTTCCTCGGCCTGGACACCCCGGTGCGCGATTTCGCCGGGGCCCGCGGCCAGTCGGCGGCTGCCTACGCTGCGTTCTTCCATGCCATGCTCGACCAAGGTGTCTACCTGCCGCCGTCGCCTTATGAGGCATGGTTCCTGTCGGCCGCGCACGGCGAAGCCGCGGTCAGCCGGGTGGCCCGCGCGCTGCCCGCCGCGGCCAGCGCCGCCGCTGTCGCGCTTCGCTGAACCCGCAGCTTCGCGTCATCGATGAGGTGCCGGGGAGAGCGCGAGCCTGCCGGTGCTCACCAGGCCAGGTATCGCGGACCGGCAGCGCCACATGGAGATCTCCGGCTGCGATGACCGAGCCTGAGCCCGTCGGCCGGGGACTCAGCCGATCGCGATCGCCACGATTCCGGCCACGATGGCTGCCGCGGCCATGAGCCTGCGCGCCAGGCCGCCCTCGCCCAGCAGCCTGCGGCCGAGCAGCACCCCGAACAAGACGCTGACCTCGCGGGCGGGTGCGATCGCGCTGACGGCGGTAAAGCTGAGCGCGATCAGTACCAGGATGTACGCGAGCGGTGCGAGTACGGCCGCGCCGAGGACTTGCGGCCAGTAGGCCCGCCAGACGCCGGCGGTCCGGTCCGCGGCCCGGCACGCCTGCGGGGCGAACGCAAGCGCCATGATCGGGAACGCGGCGTATCCCTGCAGCAACGGCGGCGTGCGCAGCGTGCCGACCGCATACTTGTCCCACAGCGTGTAAGAAGCGATGAACGTCCCCGTCAGCAGCGCAAACGCGGTCGCGCTGATGGCGGCCGGAGCCCGGGGCGCGGGCACAGCCGGCACGCCAGCGCCAGCGGCGGTGCCAGCGGCAGGGGCGGTGCCA
>DATGVY010000590.1:0-2506 GCA_035299845.1 Streptosporangiaceae bacterium | reverse complement strand
TATCCCAGGCCTAAAATCGAGATCCACAAGGCGCATCAGGCGCCACGAAGGCCTGGCGACCTCTCCCGGTGAATGATCAAGGGTAATGAGCCGTTCGCGGTCGAACGTCGCCGACACGAACGACCAGCCGATCCTGTTGAGGAGCAGGAGTGCCGCCGCAGCGACCAGGGCGGTAACGAGCGACGCCTTGATGACGTTCAACGCGACCAGCGTCGTCACAGCGACCGACGGAAGGCTCGCCAGCGAGGCGAGCTGCTGTGCGACGCGGACGTCGCTCGACCGGGTGGATATCAAGATGGCGATCCAGATCGACCACCCGGCGAGGAGGGGCGTGAAGAAGAGCTGGGCGAGCAGGTCTGGAAGACGGATGAGCGCGGACGCCACGGCCGGAAGAGCCCAGAGCTCGACGCAGGCCAGGAAAAGGCCGTAGACAACGTAGGCGACCGCGATCGACGGCAGGAGCGCGGCCAGGGCCTTGCCCAGCAGCAGCTCCTCGCGGCGGATCGGCGTGGTGAGCACCGGCTCGAGTGTCCCTTGCTGACGCTCGCCGACCACCGAGTAGGCAGCGACAAAGGACGGCACGAGCGCCGGGATGCCGAGCATGTACAGCAGAACATGCTCGTGGCTGAGCGGGGCCGACGCCGACGAGTGCAGGCCGAAGACTTCGACCAGCGGCTGGACGCAGAAGAGCGCCGGGATGATCGCCATCCCGACGGTGAGGGAGCGGTTGCGCCGGTACTCGCGGAGTTCCTTGCGGAAGATGGCCCGGACGCGCCTTTTGCTCACGGTCATCTTCGGCTCGCCTCCTTGTCCTGGTCGATCAGCTCGAGGTAGACGTCCTCAAGCGAATGGCGCGACTCGCTGATCGACAGCACGTCGGCACCGGCCGCCACCAGAGCCCGGGTGGCGGCTGGTGCGGCGGCTGCCGGGTCGGACACGGCGAGGACGTAGCTGGCGGGGCCGTCCTGGTGCCAGCTGTCGACGGCGGGGAGGCCGGCGAAGACGCGGCCCGGGTCGGGGAGCGGGACGAGAGTCCTGACCGTGAGTGTCTTGGCGAACAGGTGCTCGCGGAGTTCGTCGGGTCGGCCGATCGTGCGCAGCGTCGTGTTCAGGATCGCGACGCGGTCGCAGAGGCGCTCGGCCTCCTCGAGGCGGTGCGTCGTGAGGAAGATCGTCACGCCGCTCCGGCTGAGTGCGGCGATCAGCTCATGGACGTCCCGGGCGGCGAACGGATCCAGGCCGGATGTCGGCTCGTCGAGGAACAGCACCTCCGGGTCGCTGAGCAGCGCCCTGGCCAGGGCGACCCGCTGGCGCAGGCCCTTGGACAAGGTGCCACAGGCATCGTGGGCCCGGTCGGCCAGGCTGACGGCCCGCAGGGCGCGGCCAATGCGATCGCCCGGGTCGGGCACCTCGTAGAGGCCGGCGAAGCATTCGAGGTTCTCGGTCACGCTCAGGCGCAGATACAGGCCCGGCGACTCGGGCATGATCGAGATCCGCCGGCGGATCTCTACTCCGTTCTCGGGCGCGAGCGGGATTCCGGCGACCGAAGCCGAGCCCGAGGTCGGTGCAATGAGAGTGCCGAGCGTCCGCACCGTCGTGGTCTTCCCGGCACCGTTGGGGCCGAGGAACCCGAACACTTCGCCGCGGGCGACGCTGAACGACACATCCGCGACGGCGGTCCGGCCGCCGAACTTCTTGGTCAGGTGGCTGACTTCTATCGCCGGCGTCCCCGATGAGGCCTGCCGCCCAGCCCCGTCACCGTACCGCCGAAGCAAGCCGGTCAGTTCGAGTGCTCCGTCGTCGCTGTCCACACGTCCGCCGTGTCCCGGGCCGGCCCCGGTGCATGCCATGCAACGTCGGCGCGGCTCTTGCCGAGAAAATAGATATCAGTATGATAAGTAAGTGTTATCAGGTCCGTCAAGTGGAGGAGGAGCGGATGGCTACCCAGAATGCGGCCGCCGCCGGCCAGGAACTGCCCGCCCGGCGGGTGACCGAGCGCGAGGCATGGTCAGCACCCGGCGTGCGGGTCCTGGCGTCCGGCACCGGGATGCTGCTCGCCGGGGCCGCGCTGCTTGTCCTGGGCATCGCCCAGGGCCCTGGCGCGGGCCCGACGGCACTGATCGCGGTCAGCGTCGTTCTCATTCTCGCCGGCGAGCTAGCCGTGCACGGCCTGACGCCGGTCGTCGCCGGGGAGGCACGCGCGGTCCAGCTGTTCGGCAGGTACCGCGGGACGATCAGGCAGCCTGGCCTGCACTGGGTGAACCCGTTCGCGCGCAGGCGGAAGGTGTCGGTCCGGATCCGCAACCAGGAGTCAGCTCAGGCCAAGGTCAACGACGCCGACGGCAACCCGATCGAGATCGCCGCCGTGGTGGTCTGGCAGGTCAAGGACACCGCCATGGCCCTGTACTCAGTCGATGACTTCACCCAGTTCGTCACCATCCAGACCGAGACCGCGGTCCGTCATATTGCGTCCAGCTATCCGTATACGAGTCACGGCAGCGGTGAG
>DATGVY010000589.1:0-7534 GCA_035299845.1 Streptosporangiaceae bacterium | reverse complement strand
GTAGTGACCCGAAGCGACATCACGAGCAGCGCGGAAGGCGGGACCGGCAACGGCCGCCGGTATGCACCGCGCCGGGACAACGACGCCAGCGGCGGGGACGAGGCGAGCGGCTACCTCTTCATCAGCGACGACCAGCCCTGGCCGTCCTCGCTTGAGCAAGTGCAGATCGAGCGCAGACTCCCGTACTCCTGGCTGGCCTACGACCCGCAGGGCGGCCTGATAGTGGATCCGGCCCGGCAGAAGCTGCTGCCGGAGACTATTCACGTCGACGTCACGGGCCGCGAGGTGGGGCCAGACGAGGGCACCTACGCGGCCTACGTGCCCAGCCCGTTCCGGTTCTGCCTGCGCTGCCGTACCTCTTACGAGCAGGCCAGAGGCAGCGATTTCGCCAAGCTGGCCAAGCTGTCGGCGGAGGGCCGCAGCTCGGCGATGTCGCTGATCACTGCCAGCATCGTCCGGACCCTGCGCACCTGGGAAGGCGACCTCGATGACAAGGCGCGCAAGCTGCTCGCGTTCGTCGACAACCGCCAGGACGCGTCGCTGCAGGCCGGGCATTTCAACGACTTCGTGCAGGTCACCCAGCTACGCGGCGCGCTGTACCGGGCATTCAGACAGGCCCCAGATGGCCTGACCGACGAAATCGTCGCCCAGCGAGTCACCCAGGAACTCGGCCTGGACATGACCGACTTCGCCCGCAACCCCGGCGCGAAGTACAGCCAGCGCGACGAGGCGCTGCGCGCGCTTCGTGAGGTCACTGGTTACCGCCTCTACCTGGACCTTGAACGCGGCTGGCGCGTGACCATGCCCAACCTGGAGCAGACCGGGCTGCTGCGCGTTGAATACCGTGATCTCCCCGAGGTAGCGAAGGAT
Source organism: Streptosporangiaceae bacterium (assembly GCA_035299845.1). Taxonomy (GTDB): domain Bacteria; phylum Actinomycetota; class Actinomycetes; order Streptosporangiales; family Streptosporangiaceae; genus Palsa-506. The sequence continues at coordinate 6,664 of DATGVY010000589.1, read as the reverse complement.
GCCGAAGCGTGGCGCGACTGCCATTCCGCCCTGCGTGACGACGACCCCGAGCACCGGCAGGAGATCGCCGCCGCGCTACTGGACGAGCTGCGCCGCAACCTGGCCATCGATGTCGAGTACCTCAGCGAGGACGGGTTCGACCTGGTCCGGCGGCTCTCCGCGCAGCATCTCAAGGAGCCCTGGTCACTGCCCGAGCGCGAACTCCCGCCGACGGCCGGGGTGGCCTTCCCGGGGCCCGGCAAGTCCGGCCAGCGGCGTAGCAACGTGTACGTGTCCGGACGCGGCCAGTTCGGCCGCTTCCTGATCCGCGAGTACGCCAGCCGGCACGTCAGCATCAAGACCGCCGATGCCCAGGAGATCATCACGGACTTGTTCTCCGCACTGAACGAGACCGGCCTCCTGACGGTGGCCGTGCCCGCCGACGAGAACGACGTTCCGGGTTACCGGCTGCGCGCCGCGGTGATCTACTGGAAGGCCGGCACCGGGATGTCCGGCGCGGAAGACCGGGTGCGGCGGACCCTCGACAACGAGGAAGGGCCGAGGGTCAACCCGTTCTTCCGCGAGCTGTACCGCGACGTGGCCGCCACGCTCGCCGGGCTGCGTGCCAAAGAGCACACCGCCCAGGTCCCGCCCGCGGAGCGGCAGGAACGCGAAACTGAGTTCAGCGCGGCGGCGCTGCCCGTCCTGTACTGCTCGCCGACCATGGAACTGGGCGTGGACATCAACGCGCTGAGCGCCGTCGGGCTGCGCAACGTGCCGCCCACGCCGGCCAACTATGCGCAGCGGGCCGGCCGGGCTGGCCGGTCCGGGCAGCCTGCGCTCGTCGTCACTTACTGCGCCACGGGCAACGCGCACGACCAGTACTACTTCCGGCGGCCCACGGACATGGTGGGCGGCTCGGTCGCACCGCCCCGGCTGGACCTGGCCAACGAGGATCTCGTCCGCTCTCACATCCAGGCGATCTGGCTTGCCGAGACCGGCCAGGACCTGCGCGGGTCGCTCACCGATGTACTGGATGTCGGCGGCGAGAAGCCCGGCCTTGAACTCCTGCCGGAGGTACGCGAGCGGCTGAGCGACCCGGCGGCCGCCCGGCGCGCCGCCGCCCGTGCCACGGCTGTCCTCGACGGAATGACGGCCAGCCTCGCCGCTGCCCCCTGGTGGCGGGAGGGCTGGGTCGACGATGCGATCAGCCAGGCGCCGCAGGGGTTCGATGACGCGTGTCTGCGGTGGCGTGACCTCTACAATCTGGCGCTGCAGGAGTTCCACGCTCAGTCCGCGCGCTCCGTCGACATATCAGTCCCGCACAAGGAACGGGACGCCGCCGCCCGGCGCGCGAGAGACGCCCGCGTGCAACTGGGCCTGCTCAGCAACGAGGGCTCCGAGGACTTCCAGACCGACTTCTACTCTTACCGCTACTTCGCCTCCGAGGGGTTCCTGCCGGGCTACTCCTTCCCGCGCCTGCCGCTCGCCGCCTATATCCCCGGCCTGGCCGGGCGACGCGAAGGTGACTACATCCAGCGCCCGCGCTTCATCGGCATCGGCGAGTTCGGCCCCGGCGCGGTCATCTACCACGAGGGCGCCAGGTATCAGGTAGTCAGCGTTGCTCTGCCGCCATCCGAGCCGGGCCGCGAGGGCATGGTGACCGGCACCGCCCGGCGCTGCCGTGAATGCGGCTACCTGCATCCCGAGGCGGCAGGCATCGACCTGTGCGAGCACTGCGGCGACCCGCTGCGCGATACGACAAGAGCGCTGCTCCGCCTCACCTCGGTCCGCACCGCCCGCCGGGACCGGATCTCCTCCGATGAGGAGGAACGCCGCCGGGCCGGATTCGAGCTGCAGACCGCCTACCGTTTCGGCCAGCACGGCGGCAAGCCCGGCCGGATCGACGCGACCGCCGCCGACAACGGCGGGCCGCTGCTCAGCCTGGCCTACGGCGACTCAGCGACGGTGCGGGTCACCAACATCGGCCGCCGCCGACGCCAGCACCCGGACATCCATGGCTACATGATCGACGTGACCACCGGCCGCTGGCTGCGGGAGAACGAACGCGAGGATCAGTCAGCACCGGAGGAGGAAGGCCTAGAGGCCGCAAGCGGCGTCAAGCGCAAGCAGCGGGTGATCCCGTACGTGGAGGACCGCCGGAACATCCTGGTGACCAGGCTCTCGGCTTCTGTCAGCGTGCAGACGGCGATGACAGCCACGATTGCTTTGGAACGGGGTATCGAGGCGGCATTCCAGCTGGAAGACAGCGAGTTGTCCAGCGAGAGTCTGCCGGATCCGGACCGGCGGGGGCGGGCATTGTTCATAGAGAGCGCGGAAGGGGGGGCCGGCGCGCTACGCCGCCTGGTCGATGACCCGCGAGCGTTGCCGAGGGCGGCCAGGACAGCCCTGCAGATCATGCATTTCGACCCGGAGACTGGTGCCGACCTGAGTGTCGACGAACCAGCCGCTGGGCGGGAACGGTGCGTGCGCGCGTGCTACGACTGCCTGCTGTCCTACGGAAACCAGCGCTTCCACGAGATGATCGACCGGCATCTGGTCCTCGACCTGATGCTCCGGCTCTCCACCGCCACGGTTTCCAGCCCCGCGACCAGGGCAGACGGGCCGCCAGCCGGGGAACCGCGGAATCCGCGGGCTGCCGAGTTCGCCGCCTGGCTACGCGCCCGCGACCTGCGCATGCCCGATGAAGTAGACCGCGAGGCTGAAGGTGCCTGGCCAGACCTGATCTACCGGCTGCCGGACGGGAACGCAGCCGTTTTTGTCAAGGGGACAGAGGAGAACAACGAAGAACAGGCCGGCCGCGACGAGCGGGCGCAGGATGTCCTCCGCGATCTCGGCTGGAGCGTCATCATCATTGGGGTCGACGCGGACTGGGCCGCGGCAGCCAATCGCTACCCCAGCGTGTTCGGCACGCAGTGACCACGGCATCCACGACGCCGAACCAGGCAGCGACCGCAAGCGCGCACGATGACGAAGGTGACGCAGTGACCACGACGGAGCTCCCCGCGTTCGAGGTAGGCGCGCTCGTGCAGGCCCGCGGCCGCGAGTGGGTGGTGCTCCCGCAGTCCGAGCCGCCCGGCTTCCTCGTGCTGCGCCCGCTCGCCGGCGGCGATGATGAGGTCGCCGGCGTCTTCCCTGCGCTGGAGCAGGTCAGCCCGGCGACCTTCGCGGCACCGGACCCCGGTGACATCGGCACGGCGATGAGCGCCGGGCTGCTGCGGACGGCTCTGCGCATCGGCTTCCGGGCCAGCGCCGGGCCGTTCAGGTCGCTGGCCAGGCTCGCGGTCGAGCCCCGCGCCTACCAGCTCGTCCCGCTGCTGATGGCCCTCCGGCAGCAGACAGTACGGCTGCTGATCGCCGACGACGTGGGCATCGGGAAGACCGTCGAGGCTGGCCTGGCCGCCGCCGAGCTGCTGGAGCAGGGCGACGCGACCGGCCTGGCCGTGCTCTGCGGCCCGGCGCTCGCCGAGCAGTGGCAACGCGAGCTGGCCGGCAAGTTCGGCATACACGCCGAGCTGGTACTGCCCGGCACCATCCGCCGACTGGAACGCGGGCTGCTGCAGGGCGAGACGCTCTTCGACCGGTTCCGGCACATCGTGGTATCCACCGACTTCATCAAACGGCCGGGACTGCGGGAGCAGTTCTGGCACGGCTGCCCGGACTTACTGATCATCGATGAGGCTCACACCTGTGTGTCCGACGGTGCCGGCGGCCGGTCCCGGATGCTCAGGCACGAGCTCGTCAAGGGACTGGCCAAGGACACCAGCCGGCACCTGATCCTGGTCACAGCGACCCCGCACAGCGGCAAGGACGAGGGATTCCGCAACCTGCTGGCACTGCTCAGCCCGGACCTTGAGTCGCTGGACCTCGAATCGGTCCAGGGCCGCGAGCGGCTTGCCCGCCATTTCGTGCAGCGCCGCCGCGCCGATATCCGCTCCTATCCCGGGCAGATGACGGCCTTCCCCGAGGACAGACTGAGCCAGGAACGGCCGTACCCGCTTTCCCCTGCCTACAAGGACCTGTTCGCCGATGTGCTCCAGTACGCCCGTGAGGCCGTGCGTGACCCGGACGGCGGTCAGCTGCGGCAGCGCGTCAGGTATTGGTCAGCCCTCGCCCTCCTACGAGCACTGGCCTCCTCGCCTCGGGCTGCTGCCGCGACCCTGCGAACCAGGGCGGCCAATATCGACGCCGAGGACGTGGCGGAGGCGGACCGGCTCGGCCGCTCCGCCGTGCTTGACCTGCCCGATGAGGAAACCGTCGAGTCAGCCGACGCCACCCCGGGGGCGGACGGCGAGGCCGCCGCCGGCGAAACCGCGCACCGCAGGCGGCTGCGGCGATTCGCCCAGCGGGCGGACAGCCTGGAAGGCGCCGACGACGCCAAGCTCGCGCTGCTCGCCGAAGTCGTCACCGAGCTGCTCCTTGATGGCTACAACCCGATCGTGTTCTGCCGATTCATCGACACCGCCGAGTACGTCGCCGAGCACCTGGACCGGCGCCTCGGCCCCGACTACGCGGTGGCGGCGGTCACCGGCGTGCTGCCGCCCGATGAGCGCGAGAAGCGGATCAAGGATCTGGCCGGCGATGACGCCCGACGCCCGGTGCTCGTCGCCACCGACTGCCTGTCCGAAGGCGTGAACCTGCAGGAAAGCTTCCAGGCCGTGGTCCACTACGACCTGGCCTGGAATCCGACCCGGCACGAGCAGCGCGAGGGACGGGTCGACCGGTTCGGGCAGCGGGCCTCCACAGTCCGGGCGGTGACGCTGTACGGCACCGACAACGGCATCGATGGGATTGTGCTGGACGTGCTGCTGCGCAAGCACATCCAGATCCGCAAGGCGCTCGGCATCTCCGTCCCGGTGCCCGACCGCAGCGACGACGTCGTCCAGGCCATCCTCGAAGGACTGCTGCTGCGCGACGCGCCCGGGGAGCAGCTCGCCTTCGAGGGCGTCGGCCTGGAACGGCGCACCGGCCTGCACCGCGAATGGGACAGCGCCGCCACCAGGGAACGCCAGTCGCGCACCAAGTACGCCCAGGCCGGAATTCAGCCGGCCGAGGTCGCCCGCGAGCTGACCGAGATGCGGGCCAGCCTCGGTACCCCCGCCGAGGTCGCGGCCTTCACCGCCGAGGCACTCGGTGCCCTGCATGCTGACATCACACAGATAGATAACGGATTCCGGGTGGCGACTGCCGTTCTTCCGGCGGGTCTGCGTGACGCGCTAGTCACCGGGCACGCCGAGCCGCTGCCCTTCTTCCGTGACCTGCCCGTGCCACCCCGCTCGGCCTACCTGGACCGCACCGACCCGAATGTCGCAGCGATTGCCCGGTATGTGCTGGAGTCGGCGCTCGACCCGTCGATGCCGCCGATGCTCCGCCCCGCACGGCGGTGTGGTGTGATGCGCACCTCAGCCGTGGACCGGCGGACCACGCTACTGCTCGTCAGGTTCCGCATGCACGTTGAGCTGCCCGGCCGGGACGACCGGCGCCAGGTAGTCGCCGAGGATGCCCAGGTGCTCGCCTGCCGGGGCCGGGCCAGCGAAGCCGATTGGCTCTCCCCCGCCGAAGTGCAATCGCTGCTCGCCGCCAGGCCCAGCGGCAACGTGCCGCCGGATCAGGCCATCGACTTCGCCGAGCGCGCCGTAGCCGACCTGCCCGGCCTGCTTCCTTACCTTGACACTGCCGCCGACGCCCTCGCCAGCCGACTGCGCGAGGACCATGTACGCGTCCGCGAGGCCGGCGGCCAGCATGCCAGGCGTCAGATCGCCGTTCGCGCGCAGAAACCTGCCGACATTCTCGGCATCTACGTCTACCTGCCAGGCCCGGGGGGTGGCGCGTCATGACCGCGTTCGGCTCCGTCAAGATCGTCGGCGGGCTGCTGCCTGCTGACCTGCTCGGCCGGGTGTTCGCCGGCGACCAGCAGGTGCCGGGGACTGGGCCAGAGACGTATGGCCTGGAGCGCGGCGAGTCGGTCCGGCGGCAGGCATCCCGGTCCTGGCTGTACCTGCTGGAGGTCTGGCAGGACTTCAAGCGCCGCATCGACGGTGAGGGTGACGAGCTGCGCAAGGCTGATGCCCGGTCGGCGCGGGTCACCAGGGAGCGCTGGCTGCGCATCCTGCTGCGTGAGCTGGGCTTCCACCAGGTGACCGCGGACGGCGGCTTCGAGCTGGACGGCAAGAGTTTCCCGGTCAGCCACCGGTCCGGGCACGTGCCAGTGCACTTGCTCGGCTGGGCCACCGACCTGGACCACAAGACCCCGCATGTCGCCGCACGTGCCCCGCAGTCCATGGTTCAGGAATTGCTCAACCGTGACGACGCTTACCTGTGGGCGATCCTGTCCAATGGCGCGGCGCTGCGGCTGCTGCGGGACTCAACCGCGCTGGTCGGCTCGTCGTACGTCGAGTTCGATCTTGAGGCGATCTTCGACGGGGAGCTGTTCTCCGACTTCGTGCTGCTCTACCTGATCTGCCACGAGTCCCGGTTCGCAATCCAGGGAGATGGCGGGCCAGCGTCCTGCTACCTGGAGCAGTGGCGCGGCTTCGCCGCCGAGCAGGGCGAGCGGGCGCTCTATCAGCTGCGCGACGGCATCAAGCAGGCCATCTCCATCCTCGGCACCGGATTCCTGTCCCATCCGGACAACCCGCAGCTCCGAGGCCGCCTTGACCCAAGC
>DATGVY010000588.1:0-7762 GCA_035299845.1 Streptosporangiaceae bacterium | reverse complement strand
GACCGGCCCGCCCGACCTGACCGGCCCGCCCGACCTGACCGGCCCGCCCGACCTGACCGGCCCGCCCGACGTGATCGGCCTCTTCCCGCCTGGCACGTCGCAGGATGGCGACGGCATGCTGCGGGTCGGCGGGTGCAGGCTGGACGTGCTTGCCGCCGAGTACGGCACCCCGGCGCTGGTGGTCGCCGAGGGGGCGGTGCGGCAGCAGGCCCGTGACTACCGGGAGCAGCTGGCCGCCCGGTGGCCGGACTCGCAGGTGGCATTCGCGTCGAAGGCGTTCCCCTGCACCGCCGTGCAGCGGCTGATGGTGTCCGAGGGGCTGTGGCTTGACGTGGCCGGCGGCGGGGAGATCGTGACCGCGCTCACAGCCGGCGCCGATCCGGCCACGCTGATCCTGCATGGCAACGCCAAGACGACCGAGGAGATCGAGCTCGCCGTCAGCTCCGGGGTGGGCACTGTCGTGGTCGACAACTTCGATGACATCGACCGGCTGGAGGCCGCGGTGCCAGCCGGCCGGGTGCAGGGCTGCCTGGTCCGGGTGATCCCTAGCGTGCAGAGCTCAACCTACCCGGCGTACGCGACCGGCCATGCGGGCTCGAAGTTCGGCCTCGCCCCGGCCGCCGCGCGACAGGCCATCGCGCGGATCGAGGCATCCGGGCGGCTGCGCATGGACGGCCTGCACACCCACGTCGGGTCGCAGATCCTGCGCGCTGAGGAGCTGGCCGCCGCGGTCGCGCCGCTGGCGGCGCTCGGCGACTACGGCGTCTATGACCTCGGCGGCGGCCTTGGCTGCCGGTACACCTACGCCGACCAGCCGCCGAGCCTGGCCGAGTACCTTGATGCCCTGATCGGCGCTGCCCGCGAGCACCTGCCGGCCGGTGCGAGGATCCTGATCGAGCCGGGGCGCAGCCTGGTGGCCCGCGCCGCGGTCACCGTGTACCGGGTCACCACGGTCAAGCCGGGGCCGGAAACCGCCGAGCCAGGGCCGGCGGCACGGTCAGGGCCGGCCGGAAAGCCGGAGCCGGGAGCCGCAGAGCCAGGGCCGGCGGCGAGGCCGGGCCCGGGGGCGTTCGTCGCTGTCGACGGCGGGATGGGCGACAACCTGGAGGTGGCGCTCGTCGGCCAGCGGTTCGAGGCCACCATCGCCGACCGGGTCGGCGGCGGCCAGCCGGCCACCGTGGTGGGCCGGCACTGCGAGTCGGGTGACGTGCTCAGCGAGGGCGTGCCGCTGCGCGACCCGCGGGTCGGGGACCTGCTGGCCGTCCCGGTGACCGGGGCATACTGCTACACGATGTCGAACAACTACAACGGCGCCCGCCGGATCCCCGTCGTGTTCGCCGACGGCGGCGATGCCCGGCTGGTAGTCCGCCGCGAGCGCTGGGACGAGCTGCTAGCCAGGGACGTCGGGTACTGACCACCTTCCGCGTACCTGCCCGGGGCAGGCGCCGGCGCCTACCAGCTGCACATCCATCAGGCGGAACGCACCACGCCGGGAACAAACCGGGCAAGCACGACAACTCAATGCCGTCGACGGCATATAGCTGCGGAGACAACGACAACAGTTCCCATCCAGGCCGACTGGCCTGGCCGCCTGGCCGGGCCGCACGCACGTTGCTGGCCCGGGTCAGCTCAGGGCCTGGCGAATTGTCACCATGGGCAGGCTGACCGATGCTGGCTTCGCCGACGCGTCGGGCGCCCACGCGAGCAGGGCCATCTGATACAGGCCGGCCGGGACCTGGGACAGGTCAAACTCGGCCCGGCCCGAGCGGGGCACGATGACCGGATCCTGGGGATTCCAGCCCCGCTGGCCCCGGCCCCGGAAGCGGACTACCGCCTGCACCTCGTGCCCTGGCGGCGCCCCGCTGACCTTGAGTACCACCCGGACCGGCGCAATCAGCTCAGTCGGCGGATTCGCGGCCAGCGGGCCGGCTGCCACCATGTCCGCCGTGGCGACCGCGTCAATGAGAGTCGCATGGTCGATGCTCAGCACCGCCCGGGCTGCTGGTGGCACGGCCGGCCCGGCCGGCTCATCGGCAGGACCGGCCGCGCTGTCGACAGCCGCGCCGTCGGCGGCTGCAGCGGCCTGCGGGGGCGGCCCGGCCCGGCCAAGCTGGCCAAGCTGGCCGAGCATCCAGCCGCAGGCCGGGCTGCAGTCCCAGCCGGGCCATACCTCCGGGTTGCGCTCGGGCTCGACCTCGGTTCGCTCGACTTCCAGCCGGCGCTGCCAGGTGCCGCCGGTCTGACGCTGGGCGAAGACCACGGCGAACGAGGCAGCCGTGTGCCAGTCCGAAGTGTCCAGCACGGCCTCGCTCTGCTTGCTCCGGGCGCTGTCCTGCCAGCGCGCGATCAGCTCAAGGGTCGGACGCGGCCGGATGCCCGCCATCGCCTTGTAGATGTCACGCCGGTCGGAGTGGGCGAGCATACGATAGGTAGTGATCTGCCGTCTGGCCAGCACCCGCCGGTGCTTGTCCTCCAGTCCGGGGATGGCGCTCAGATCATCGGCTGGCACCGGGTACTCCTTCTCGTCAGTTGCTGCGCGGGCGGCCCCTGGCCCGGTGCCGACCGGCCCAGGGCCGGCCGGGGAGGCTGGCCAGCGAAGCTGGCCGAGGAGGCTGGCGGAGCTAGGCCCGGCCTAGGTGAACATGTACTCCCCGAGGTGCTCGTGCCCGGCCACGGCGAGCTCGCCTCCGCAGTCGTCGCCGTCGTCGTCGCAGTCGTCGCAGCAGCGCAGCTCGAACTTGGCCCCGACGTCGTAGAGCGTCCCGCAATTACCTGCGGGGATCGTCTCCGGCGGTACCCTGACGCACACGTAGATGCACCGCGTGTCGCAGCCCTTCCAGCACTTGTAATGGAGCTTCTTGAGCTCCGGTCCAGTCAGGACGCCGGACAGGTTGAAGCCTGTCCCCTCGCCGCACGGGTCGAAGCAGAGATCGAAGCACCAACAGCCGCAGATGCATTTCCACAGCCGGCCCTCGAGCTGGACGCGGAAACGCACCTCGAAGGCGTCTTTGCGTTCAATGATGGTGTCGTGCTTGTTCTTGTCGTCGATGTCGATGAGGTCGGCGTCCCAGCACGCTCTCAGGTGCCTCTTGGACAGTTCGATCTCGGTAGGCCCATCGAGCCAATCCGGGTCTTCTGGCCAACAGGGGGCTGATGTTGGCGGGGCTGATGTTGGGGGGGCTGATGTCGCCACAGTGCGTCTCCTTTGCGCATCGTACCGATAGGTGGTAGCCAGGTAATGGCCATAACCCACGATGCGACCCAGCGCTGAACTATCGCTAAGGACGGCGCATAATCACTGCTTATTTTGTGCATAATATTTGCGAAACACGCTCATTAAGCACATAACTCGATCAGCTGGCCGAGGTGAGGCTGCGGAACAGCCGGACAGTCTCCGTCCCGGGCAGGACGCCGAGCTCGTCGCGTAAGGCGTCAACACAGCACCGATACTGACGGCTCACAAGCTGCTGCTGATGCTGTAGAGCGTAGCAGCGCATGAGAACTCGGTGCACCGGCTCGCAGCATGGGTCCGTGTCAATCGCAAGCTGTCCGAACTGGACGGCTGCGGAAAGCTCGCCAAGATCGCAGTAGACCTCGGCGAGGTTCCCCAGTGCCTGGAGATACAACTCCTCCAGATGGCGCTGCTCGGGCAGGTACCATTCACCAGAAAGGTCGTCCTCGAATAGCGGCCCGCGGTAGAGCTGAACCGCATCATGGTAAGCGTCGGCGGCCTGCTGCCGATGGTCGCCGCGTCGTGCTGACTCCGCGCGGCCGACCAGCGAAAGGAACTCGTTGCGGTCAATCCACCAGGTCAGCGCGGGATTCAGCAAGTAGCAGCCGTCCCGGTAGAGGATCGGCTGGATTCCTTGGCGTGGTCGCTCAAGGGTGTTGCGCAGGCTGTAGAGTGCGACGTTGAGATTGTTGCGAGCCGAATTGTGAGTGTGGTCGGGCCATTCCAATTCCATCAGCGCATCGCGCCTGACTGGCCGGCCCTGGTGGATCAGCAGATACTGGAAAACGGCCCTTGCCTTCAGGCTGCTCCACCTCAGCACGTGCTCGCCGGCGACGCGCACCTCCAGCGGGCCGAGTACCAGCGCGGCAACATCAGCCTCAGCCGCAGGTCCGTCAGCCGCAGGCGGTGCGGCAAGACGAGACGCCGACAGCGTGACGGGCGACGATCCGCGCTCGTGTGCAGGGGAATCTGATCCGTCCCCAGGCCATTCCTGGCCGGTGCGGTCACGGTGGAAAATCTCCCGGAGCCAGCCTTCCAGGCCGTTGCGGCGCCGTGCGCCGGCCGGCGGCCTGACCGGGTCGCGCTGACGCGCTGCATAGGCCTGCCTCTCCCATCCCGCGAGGAGCGCGTCGATCCGCTGGCCTATCTCTTCCTCGACCAGGCGGCAGCGGCGGGCAGCGACCTCGAGTTCGTCGGCGATGCGCAGGTGCTCGGCGCCGCACTGGCGGAGCATGCGGACCGTCTCAACGCTGACGCTGGAGCCATGGGGAGCGTTGTCGAGATCGGCCAGTACGCGCGGCATCGCGGAAAACAGCGGGCCCTGTGTCAGCCGCTGCAGTTCGGTGACTGCCTCGGTCAAGCAGGATCGGGCGCTCGCTATCCGCGCACCGTCAATTCCCGCACGGTTCAGGGCGCGTAACTGGTCGCGGTGACGTGCCATCATCGCCCCCAAGGTCCCCCCGCTGCACCGACTTGCCAGGAGCGCCCCTAAGCTCCGCAAAGTCGGGACACATCCACATTTAAGGTGTCGCATGCGCGCTGTCAAGTGAAATACGCGGCCTGACCTTGACGCACGCAGATCAGCTGTGCTACGAGGCGGCGCTGGGCGGTGACCGTGCTGGCGGTCAGCAGCTCCGCGATCATGGCGGCGGCGCGGGCCACGGCGAAGGCGCCGACGAGCCGGATCTGCGCCCGCTCCTGGGGCAGGCCGCTGTCCGGGGTCGTCATCAGCACTCCCCCCGTGTATGCCGGGCCCGGCGGCGAGTGGTCAGGACACGATGTCACGGACCCGGAACCGGCGGAAGGCAAGAGCGAACAGGATCACCGCGTAGGACACCGACACCGACGCCCCCTCGATCATGCCGACCCAGGTGACCTGTGACTGGAGCGCTTCCAGCCAGGAGAACTGCCAGTGGGTCGGCAGGATCTCCCGCCAGGATCCCAGCGCCGTCACCGCGTCAAGGATGTTGCTGACGATCACCAGGCCCACTGCCCCGCCCACAGCGCCGAGCGGTGAGTCCGTCGAGACGGACAGCAGGAACGCCAGCGCCGCCACGACAAGCTCGGTGATCAGCACGTAGCCGAGCACGATGCCCAGCCGGGCGAACGCGGTCCCGGCCGGCAGGTCGACCCCGGTCGCTGGCAGCCGCAGCGGATGCCAGCCGAACGCCACCGTCCCCGCGACCAGCGCCATCCCGGCCAGGGTGATGATCGCGACGGACGAATACGTCAGCGCGACGGCCAGTTTCTGCCGCAGCAGCCTGGCCCGCGGCACCGGCGCGGCGAGCAGGTACCGCAGGGACGACCAGCTGGCCTCGCTCGCGACGGTGTCCCCGCAGAACAGCGCCACCGCCACCACCAGCAGGAATCCGGCCGAGACGAAGAAGCTGAACGCCGCGAAGTTGAGGCCGCCCCTGGTCGCCATCGCGACCAGGCCGGGCGTCCCGCCGGCTGCCGAGGCCGGCCCGCTGACCTCGAAGGCGCCGACGAGGACCCATGGCAAGACCAGCAAGATTCCGAACGCGATCATCGTGCGCCGGCGTCGTAGCTGGCGGATCGCCTCCACCCGGAATGGCAGGGTCCGGCGCGGGCTGTATCCCGGCGCGCTGGCGCTGACCGGCATGGTCGTCATGGCTGCTCCTCCCGGCCGCGGGCAGCCGGATCACAGTCGCCCGGCGGTTCCCGGCCGGCTGATCTCGTGCCCGGCTGCCGCCCGCCCGTCTCGTCCGTGCCCGGCACCCGAGCGCCCGGCGCCCCGGCGCCCGGCGAGCCAGCGATCAGGGCCAGGAACGCATCCTCAAGGCGCCGGTTCGGCATCACCCGGTCCACTGGAATCCCCGCCTCGACAAGGGCTGCGACCACCGCGGAGGCGGCAACGCCGTTGGGGTGTACGAGCACACCGTCGGGGTGCCGTTCGGCGCCGTCGATGCCGTGCATCCTGGAGAGCACGTCGACCGCTCGGCCCGCCTCCGTGGTGCCGACGACCAGTGCGGAGCCCGCGCCGACGATCTCGCCAACCGGGCCCGCCGCCAGGCGCCGGCCCATGCCCATCACGACCACGTGGGTGCAGGTCTGCTCCACCTCAGCGAGCATGTGGCTGGACAGGATCACCGTTCGGCCGTCCGCCGCGTACTGGACGAGGACGTCGCGCATTTCCCTGATCTGGGGCGGGTCCAGGCCGTTCATCGGCTCGTCCAGCACCAGCAGGTCCGGCACGCCGAGCATGGCCTGGGCGATGGCGAGCCGCTGGCGCATGCCGCGCGAGTAGGCCCGCACCGGGCGGTCGGCGGCCGCGCCGAGGCCGGCGATCGCCAGCACCTCGGCCAGGTGCGAGTCGGCCGCCGGCCGGCCAGTTGCCCGCCAGTACAGGTCAAGGTTGGCGCGGCCGGACAGATGCGGCAGGAACCCAGGCCCCTCGACGAACGAGCCGAGCCTGGATAGTGCCGCCGCACCGGGCCGCACCGGCCGCCCGAAGATCATGATGGTGCCTGCGTCCTGGTGGATCAGGCCCATCAGGATCCGCAGCGTGGTGGTCTTCCCGGCGCCGTTGGGCCCGAGCAGGCCGAGTATCTGCCCGCGGTCCACTCGCAGGGAGAGGTCATCGACCGCGAGCTGCCCATCGTGGTAGCGCTTGGTCAGGCCGGTGATCTCCAGCGGGACGCCGGCCAGCCCCGGCACCAGCACATCCTGCGTGCGGCGGCGCCCGGCAGCCAGGATCAGGGCGGCCGCCGCCAGGGCCGCAACCGGCGCTGCCCAGGTCCACCATGGCACCCCGCCGTTCACGACCGCGAGGGCAGGGTCGGACGGCAGCGATAGCCCGGGGCCGGCCATGGCCACCTGATACGTCGCGGCCTGCTGCGGCGTGGCATAGGCGAAGTCGGTGGTTGTCAGCACGAGCCGGAGCCGGTGCCCGGCCGCGAAGTCGTAGTCGAGGGCCGGGAGCCGGACTGTGATCACCTTCCCGGCGGCCGCCCCGGTCACCTGCAGCGGCGCGGCGAGCTGGTCGGGCAGCGTGGCGTTGCCCGCCTGGTCCACGTCGTAGACCTTGGCGAAGAGCGTGACCTGGGCCGTGCCGCTCACCCGGACCCGTACCGACGGGGCACCGGTGACCTGGACCGGCGCGGTCAGCGGAGCGGACGTGAAGGCCGCGCTCTGCCCCGGCATGTCGAAGGTCAGCCCGCCGAGCGAGCCGAGACCGGGGAAGACCGACATCGAGGCAGGCGCGCCGCCCGGCGGGCGGACGATCGTCTGCGGCGGCCCGGTCAGCCGCAGCACCGCCTGCCTGGTGCCGCCGAGACCCGGGTAGCGCGGCGCGTCGGCCACGCCGAGGATCTCGGTGTTACTCGACGGGTCGAAGCCCTGGTTCCTGCTCACCGCGAAGGCTGGCTGGCCGGTGCCGGTGTTCGCGACGCCGCTGGTCCCCGCGGCGCTGGTCCCCCCGGCGCTCGTCCCCCCGGCGCTCGTCCCCCCGGCGCTCGTCCCCCCGGCGCTCGTCCCCGCGGCCGTGCTGGCTGAGCTCCCGGTGCCGGG
>DATGVY010000587.1:0-4585 GCA_035299845.1 Streptosporangiaceae bacterium | reverse complement strand
TCAGTGCATCCGGAGGGGAACTTCGGTCAGCCTGTGCGCAGCGGCCGACCGGCGGCTCCGGCGATCGAGCGGCGGCTGGCTTAACCGTGGTCCAGCGACTCGAAGACGGTCTCGGTCATCGATATGCCTGGCGCTTCAACGAGGTCGTAGCCGAGTTCGTCAACCACAGGCGCGATGGCGCCGAACGCGCCCGCCGGGGTGATCGACTCCGAATGCGCACCGCAGCCATGGTCCAGCGAGACTACCTTGCCGTCGTCAGGCGCGTACTCGTTCGCGCACGCGCCGAAGATCCGTCCGAGCGGGCCGCCGAGCCGAACCAGGAACCCGCAGGTGGCGCACGGCGCCGGGGCGGCATGGGCGAGCGGCGTCCGCGGCCCGTGCGCACTGGCGTACCAGCGCTCGGCCGTCGCTTCCCGCCCGATCGCTGAGAGCACCCGGGCCCGCACCAGCGCCGGAGGGGCATGCTGACCGGCCGTCGCGGCACGCGGCGCCGTATCGGCGACATCTGCCCGGTTCATCCCGGCCAGCAGGTCTTGCCCGGCCGCCCAGTCGGCGCTGTCATCCCAGTCCAGGACCCCGTCGTCGCCTTCGAGCACGGCAGCGGGCACCAGCCTGTCATCATCCTGCCCGGCGGGCAGCAGGTCACCGACGCCGACGTCGCCCGGCCGGACCCGGTCACGCCACGGAACCCAGTCCGGTGCGAGCAGGGAACCCGGGCCTGGCAGCAGAACTCCCTCGCTGACCGTGACCAGTTTGGCACGAGATGCCCGGGCGACGGTGATCGCCCACCGCCAGCCCGCGTAGGCGGCGTCAAGGCAGTCGAACAAGTGCGTGACGACGCGGTCGCCGTCGACCTCGATGCCGCGGTGCGGGCCGACCTGGCCGGCTCCGGCCAGTTCCTCGGCCGCGGCGCGGGCCAGGTCAACGGCCTGCGCGCATGCCTCGTCGGGTTCCCTGGTGCGGGTGCGGATCGGGCTCACGTTCAGTGATTGTTCCTTATCGGCTGGCGTGCGTGCATCCATAACCCCGGGACTGCAGGCAACCCGCGCGCCCGGCAGGGTCGTCGCAACCCCCGGAAGGCAGAATACTTGGTCTATGCGAGAGTCCGGCACGACCACTCGGGCCAGGCGGGCCACCCGCTCGGTGGTTTCCGCCTCGCAGTCCGCGGCTCGTGCAGGCGCCTCGGCCGCCGGCGGCGCGAGCCGCGTCGTGCACCGGCTGACCCGCGCATCCGGAGCCGGGCGCACCGGGCTGGCGAACCTCATCGAGCTGACCGCGGCGAGCAGCCTCGGCGATGCGTTCGTCGCGGTGGCGCTGGCGGGCACCTTGTTCTTCAGCGCCTCGGTCGACCAGGCCCGCACCCGGGTCGCGCTGGCGCTGCTGATCACCATGGCGCCCTTCGCTGTGCTTGCCCCGTTCATCGGGCCGATGCTGGACAGGGTGCAGCAGGGCCGCCGGTTCATCCTGGCGGGCACCCTGCTCGCGCGCGGGCTGCTGTGCTGGGGAATGGCCGGGGCCGTCCAGCACAACGATGCGGTCACCCTGCTGCCTGCCGCCTTCGGCGTCCTCGTGCTGCAGAAGGCCTTCGGTGTCACCCGCAGCGCGATCGCGCCGCGGCTGCTGCCCGCCGAGATCACGCTGGTCACGGCGAACGCGCGGTCAGCGCTGGCGTCGCTTGTCGCCTCCACCCTCGGCGCCGGCGCGGCGGCGGGCATCGATGTCGTCGCGGGTGGTGGCCAGGGCGGCGCGGCCTGGGTACTGCGCATCGGCACCGCCGCTTACCTGGCCGCGATGGTGCTCGGTCTCCGGCTGCCGGATGGCGTCGACTCGCCGCGGCTGGCCGGCGGCGACCTACCGGGCGAGGCAGTCGGCCACGGGCCAGCTGCAGCCAGCCACCGGGCGGCCGCAGCCAGCCCGGACGGGCATGGACCGGCCGCGCGCAGGCCGCGCGGCCCGCGTGGCACCGTGCCGCTGCCGCAGCCCAGCCGGCGACGGTGGAGGTTTCCCCAGCTCGGGCCGATCGTGGGCGAGGCGATGGGCGCCAACGCCGCGCTACGCGCGTTCTCCGGTTTCATGATCTTCTTTCTTGCCTTCCTGCTCCGGACCGTGCACTTCGGGCGCGTGCCTGACAAGGTGGCGCTCGGTGAGATGATCGGGGCCGCGGCGCTCGGCGGGTTCCTCGGCACGGCCATCGGCGCTGGCCTCAAGTCGCGCGCGCCGCAGCTCATCGTCTTCGGCATGCTTGGCCTGACCATGGTTGTCACCGCTACCAGCGCCGCGCTGTTCGGCCTTTGGGCCGCGCTCGTGGTGGCCCTGATGGCCGCCCTCGGCCAGGCCCTGGTGAAGCTGGCACTCGACTCGATCGTGCAGCGGGAGATAGGCGAGGAGATCCGTTCTTCCACGTTCGCCGCATCCGAGACGTTGCATCAGCTGTCCTGGGTAGCCGGCGGCCTCGCCGGGCTGCTGATGTCGCTGACCAACAGCGGCGTGGCCGGGCTCACCGTCGCAGCGGGCGCGCTGGCGCTGGCCCTGACGGTGCTGTTGCTCCGCAGGCGGCGCCGGATCCTGGGTAACCGGCGGGTGGCGCAGCTGCAGGCGTCCTGACGCCGCAGCGCAATACCGTGATCATGGACGCCGACAGCGCGATCCCGGCTCGGCGACCGAGCCCCGAAGCTGGCCGAGCCGGATGCTGACCGAGTTCGGAACCCGAGGTCACGCCTCGATGTCGGATGCGACGGCACGCAGCACCGCCGCGATCTTCTTCGCGTCCCGGCTGTCCGGATGCCTGCCGCGCCGGTAGGTGTTCGAAATCCCGTCCAGCAGCTTGATCAGGTCCTCGATGATCAGGATCATCTCGTCCGGGTCCTTCTGGCTAACCTTGGCCACGGTCGGTGGCGGGTCGAGGGTCCGCACCTGCAGTGCCTGCGTCCCCCTGCGCCCCTCGGCGACCCCAAATTCGACTCGCTGACCCGCCCGCAGCGCGGTACCGGCTGCCTCCAGGGCAGAGGAATGGACAAAGACCTCACCGCCGTCATCACGGGTGAGGAAGCCGAAACCCTTGTCGGCGTCATACCACTTGACCTTGCCAGTGGGCACGAGCGAGACCTTACGCGAGGAGGGATCTGGTTACGTCAATGAGTGCGTCTGGCCAAGGTTATCCGGTCTGGCGGCGGGCCAGGCGGCGCGGCTCCCCGACCAGCGTCTGCACGCCCGGCGCCAAGGGCAGTCCCGGCCGGCCGCTCATCGGTCAGCGATAAGGGCGGCGCCAGGGCGGCTGGGCTGGCGCGCGCCGGCCGCGATGAACGCGCCACGCCAGGTATGCCGCTCCGAGCACGGCCCCCGCCCGGATCAGGTATCCGCCGATGGTCAGGGCCGCATGGAGATAGGCGCCAGCCGTCGGATGCCTGGCTCCCGTGGCGAGCCCGGCGCTGCCGACGATCGTAACGATGGCCGGCCCGGCAAGGCCGAGCCATTTGTCCCTGATATCCCACAGCCGGGACGGCAGCGCGATGACCACGCCCACCAGCCAGACCAGCGGGTAGATCAGCCCGCCCAGGCCTAGCAGGATGATCGCCGCACTTTCCAGCGGGTGCTGGCGTGCCATCGCCGAAGCCCGCATCAGGACCGCCGCGAGGCCTGCCGTGACCCACTGCGTGCCGCCGGATCGCGCGCCACGGTCCGCCGGGAGCGGAGTCCCGCCGCCTGGCTCAGGGCCGGGCGCCGGCTCCGGCGCCGGCTCCGGGCGGAAGACCGGGTCAAAATCAGCCGCCGGGCGGACTACCCGTTCCTGGGCACGCCCCGGTTCGGAGTGGAAGGCCGGTTCAACGTCGGACGCTGTCCCCGGCCCGATTACCTGGTCAGGCGGGAACTTCGGCTCCTGGCCCGGCCGCGGCTCCGCGCGGAAGGCCGGCGCAGGACCCGATGCCGTGCCCGGCCGGAACCTGGACCCCAGACGTGGCCGCGATTCTGCGCGGAACGCCGGTTCCTGGCCAGCCGACGGCTGCGGGCCGTGCGCCCGATCGGGCGGGGAACCCGCCGCTATGGCGGGCTTGCGCTCCGACGGACGGGATGACGCCGCGGGAGGTTTGCGTTCAGGAAAATCCGTTGGCGCCTCGGCGGGCTCGCGTACTGGGTGGAACTTCGGCACGGCGGTGGGCCGGTGCCGCGGGCTCGGCCCTTGCTGCGGGACGAACGCCAGCGCCGTACCAGGCTGCTCGGTCGCGACCGGCTGGACAGCCTGCCGCGGCCCGGCGCCGACCGCCTTGTCTAGCCACGGGGTCCTGCCCTGCTTTACGGGCTCCAGAATCGGGCTGTCCCTGCCCTGCGGCCCGCGCGGGCGCACGGCGGCCTTGACAGGCAGGATTTCGCCTGGCCGCCGGCGGGCGGTAACCGGCCGCCGCTGGATCGCCAGCTCCGCGGCGGTCGGCATGGCTTCCTCGCCAGGGTCTGTACCGGGGGCATCAGCAGCAGGCTGCGGGCCGCGCTGGCTGGCGAGGCGCCGGGGCCTGCCGGTGAAGCGCAGCAGCCTTCCGCTGGACGCCCTGGCGCCCTTGCCCCTGGGTTCCACCGCACCATGCTCGTCGTC
>DATGVY010000586.1:0-6799 GCA_035299845.1 Streptosporangiaceae bacterium | reverse complement strand
GAGTCCCCGGCCGGCGAGATCTCGCGCACGGCCGGCCGCCGGGGGCAGCAGTCGGCGGCGAGGGGCAGCAGTCGGCGGTGAGGGGCAGCGGCCGGCCGCCGGGGGCAGCACCGGCGGCCGGGGGCAGCACCAGCGGCCAGGGGCAGCGGCCAGGGGCAGCACCAGCGGCCAGGCACGCCAGACAGGGCCAGGAGCCACGGGGTAGCGGGGGGGAATGCATGACGGGCAGTGAGCCTGACCGGACGCCGGGCAAGATCCTGATGGTCGAGGATGACCCGGTGGCCGCCCATTTCGCCATGCACGTGCTAGGTAAGCGCGGCGGGTTCGATATCACGCACACGCCCGACCCGGCGGTAGCGCTGCGGCTCGCAAGCTCGCAGACCTGGGATCTGGTGCTGACTGACGCGGAGATGCCGGGCATGACCGGCGTTGAATTCGTGGCCGCACTGCGCAAGCTCTGGCCGGCTCTGCCCGTTGCCGTGATCACAGCTCACGAGCCCGCCGACTCCGCCGTGCGGGCGCTGCGGGCCCAGGCTGACGAGTTCCTGCAAAAGCCGGTCCGGCCGGATCAGCTGCTGGCCACCGTTACCGCCCTGGCCGCCAAGGGCCGCGCGGCACGGCTTGATGCCCGGCAGGCCGTGCTCGCCATCGGCGCGCACCCAGCTGATGTCGAGATCGGCGCGGCCGGCGCCCTGCTCGTGCACCGCGGTCTTGGCCACGAGGTGTCGATCCTGACGCTCACCCGTGACTCCCGCGACGGCACGGACAGCACCCGGGCAGGCCAGGCTCAGATGGCGTCTCTCCTGCTGGGCGCCACCTTGTTCGTTGAGGACCTGCCTGACAACGGCATCAGCGAGGGCGACCCGACGATCGGCGTGATCAAGCGCGTCGCTGAGACCGTCCAGCCCACCGTGATCTACACTCACTCGCTGCACGACATGCACACTGATCATCGCAATACCCACCGGGCGGCCATGGTGGCAGTCCGGGAGGCCGTGCACGTGTACTGCTTCCCGTCGCCGTCTGCCACCATCGACTTCAGGCCGACCCGCTTCGTGACCATCGACGAGCAACTCGAACGCAAGCTCCTTGTCATCAGTGCCTTTGCCGCGCAACAGCAGGCCCGGGCCGGCCTGGAGCCGGATCTGATCGAGTCAGCCGCCCGCCACTGGTCGCGATTCGCCGACGGACGCCATGCCGAGGCGTTCGAGGTAGTCCGTGCCGCCGCCACGATCGCCAGCAGCCCCGCAGGTCCCGGTCAAGGCCTGCCGGCGGCAATCCGGGAAGGCGGGACGGCGGTGCCGCGCAGCGGCGGTCCGCCTGCGACCGCGCGCCCGGAACCGAAACCCCCGCGCGAAGATCTTTAGCAGCGGCTCAGGTACGGGCGGCCTGGCCGGTTCAGATGCGATGTATAGTACAGCGTTCAATATTTTAACTGTACCGCTAACTGGAGTGCCGATGAGCGAGGCTTCCCCGGTCAGGCCGGCGGTCGCGGTCATTGGCGGCGGCTACGGCGGCATCAACGTGGCGAAGGATCTCGATGAGATCGCCGATGTCGTGCTCGTGGAGCCCAAGGATGCCTTCGTGCACAACGTCGCTGCCTTGCGCGCGCTGGTGGACCTGTCCTGGCTGCCGCGGATCTACCTTCCCTACGACGGTCTGCTGGCGGCCGGCCGGGTCGTTCATGACCGCGCCGCGAAGGTGGACGCCGGACGGGTCGCGCTGGCATCCGGTGCGGAGATCCGCGCGGACTACATCGTGCTGGCGACCGGCTCGGCCTACCCGTTCCCGGCCAAGAGCGACGTCGACGACACGGCTGCCGCCCACGGCAAGGTGCGCGCCGCCCATGCGGCGCTCACCGCTGCGGAGCGGGTGCTGCTGGTCGGCGCCGGGCCGGTCGGCATCGAGCTGGCCGGCGAAATCAAGGCAGCATGGCCGGACAAGCACGTGACTCTCCTCGATGTCGCCGACGATGTCCTCGGCGCGCGGTTCCGGCCGGAGCTGAAGGCGGAACTGCGCCGCCAGCTCACCGCGATCGGCGTCGAGCTGCTGCTCGCCAGCCCGCTGCGGCAGAGCCCGCCGGCGGCTCCCGGCAGGCTGCAGGAGTTCACCGTGGCCACTGAGTCGGGCGCCAAGGTAACCGCCGACATCTGGTTCCGCTGCCACGGCGTCACCCCGGTGAGCGACTACCTGGCCGGTGACCTTGCGGGTGCCCGCCGGGCGGACGGCTTCATCGAGATCACGCCGTACCTGCAGGTGGCTGGCCAGGACCGCGTCTTCGCGCTCGGGGATGTGTCCACCGCCGATCACAAGATGGCCGGCATCGCCGGGCGGCAGGCCCGGCTTGTGGCCGCCAACATCCGGGTTCTCATCACCGGCGACGGCGAGCTCACGCGCTACCAGCCATCGCCGTCGGCCATCATCGTCCCGATCGGGCCGCACGGCGGCTCGGGTCAGCTGCCCGGCAGTGACGACCTCGCCACCCCGGAGCGTGTTGCCCAGGTCAAGGGACGCGACATGATGATCGACAGATTCACCGAGCTGCTCGGGGTGTCAGCGCCGGCCGCCGGGGCCGGAGGCGATGGCCGGTGAGCAGGCGCCCGCAGCCCGATGATCGCGGCGCGGCGGCTCGTCATCCGTCTGCACGCCCGGCGCATCTACGGCGTGGCCCTGGACGAGCCACCAGGGGCCTGACCGGGCAGCGATCCCCATGGATTCCGGCCCTGCCGCGTCGTCACGCACGCCTCGTCTCCCTCGGCGTCGGCGAGCAACCAGAACGCGGGTGCCTCGGCGTCCGAGACGCCCGCGATCAGGCTTGCGTGGCGGCCGCTAGGCTCTCGCGCACTGTCTTGGTCAGCGGGTGACCGGGCTCGAGCGCACGCTCGCAGTCGGCTAGGGTGCGCTCGAAGACGGCGATGGCATCGGTCTGCCGCCGGGCGGTGTAGTAAGCGTGGGCGAGATTGCAGCGCGAGGTCAGGGTGTCCTGGTGATCCGGGCCCTGGACACGCTCGCAGTCGGCGACGGTCCGCTCGTACAAGGGGATGGCGTCGGCCAAGCGGCCAGCGGAGTGATAGACGGCGGCGAGGTTGCCGCGGGCGGTCACCGTGTCCGGGTGGTCCGGGCCCTGCATGCGCTCGCGGTCGGCGAGGGTGCGCGCGTAGAGCGGGATGGCGTCCTTCGGCCGCCGCGCCGTGTGGTAGGCGGCGGCGAGGTTGCCGCGGGAGGTGAGCGTGTCCGGGTGGTCCGGGCCGAGGATCCGCTCGCGGTCGGCGAGGGCGCGCTTGTAGAGCGGGATGGCGTCCTTCAGCTTTCCCGCCGACCGGTACGCATACGCCAGGTTGCCGCGGGAGGTGAGCGTGTCCGGGTGGTCCGGGCCCAGGACCCGGCCACGGTCGGCCAGGGTGCGCTCGTACAGCGGGATGGCGTCCTTCAGCCGGCCGGCCGCGTGGTAGGCGGCGGCGAGGTTGCCGCGGGAGGTGATCGCGTCGGGGTGGTCGGGGCCCAGGATCCGGTCCCGGTCGGCCACGGTGCGCTGGAAGAGGGCGAGCGCGTCCTCCAGCCGCCCGGCCGAGCTGTAGGCGAAGGCGAGGTTGCCGCGGGCAGTGAGCGTGTCCGGGTGGTCCGCCCCGAGTAGCCATTCAAGGCCCGAGAGGGCGAGCTCGTACAGCGGGATTGCCTCGTCCAGGCGTCCTGCGGTCAGGTAGGCGCGGGCAAGGTCGCCGCGGCAGGTCAGGGTGTCGGGATGCCCGGGGCCTAGGAGGTGCTCGCGTTCCTCAAGGCAGCTGCGGTGCGCGCTGATCGCCTCGTCGTGCCGTCCCGCCGTGTCATAGGCGGCGGCCAGGTGGTCACGTGCGGTCAGCACCTGGGCATGACCAGGGCCCAGAACGCGGTCGATGGTGTCGATCATCCGCAGCCAGTAGCTGATCGCCGGCTCGGTGAGTCCTTCGTTATCCAGGCTGCGGCCGGCCCGGAAGAGCAGGGGAGGGCTTTCCGGTGCGAGCAGGAGATCGCCCGTGCAGCGGTGCAGGCTCGCGGTGTTGTCGCGCAGCGCCTGGGCCAGCATCGGCTGCGAGTCGTGGGCTGGCCAGGTCTGGAAAAGCGCGTCCGCGGCGGCCTGCGCGGCCCGCCTGAGCACGGCCGCTGGCAGCATCCCCCGGACGGTGGCCTGGATCAGGGGATGCACCTGCACGGTGCGCTCGGCACTCGCGGGGTCGATCGTCACCAGGCCGTAGCGGGCCAGGTTCTGCAGGGCGCTGCGGGCAAGCTGCCCGTCGGCGGCCGTCCCGCCACCAGGGCGGCCGGTGATGAACTCGCACCCCGGCTTGCTGGTCAGCACCGCTCCCGGGATCCCGTTGTGATCCAGCAGCGTGGTCAGGGCCAGGGCCGGCCGGGCCAGGCCAGCAGGGGCAAGCTGGTCGGCGTAGTCGAGGGACAGTGACCAGGTGACTGAGGTGATGGCCGGGTAGCTGTCCGTCATCGGGCCGGCCAGGCGGCGCCTCCGCTCGGCAAACCGGGTCCGGTACTCGCGGCAGTCCAGCCGGCTGTCAGCCATCAGGGCGGTTGCCTGGGCCAGCGCCAGCGGGAGGCAGCGCAGGTCCTCGGCCAGGTCGAGCGCCTCGATCCGCTGGTCAGGGTTGTCGTAGAGGCTTGCGGTCAGGTAGCTGAGCGCCTCGCGGCGGGAGAAAACCCCGATCTGAACGACTCTCCGGCCGGGGCCCCGCAGCGCCGCGGCATCCTGCCGGGTGGTGACAAGCACCCGCCCGGATTCCCCGGCCGGCCACAGCCCTTCCAGGTCGGCGGGATCGGCCAGATCATCGAGCACGACGAGCCATGGCAGGGTGGTGCCGTTCAGCCAGGCCAGAAACCGCGTGGCCGCCGTGCCGGGCGCGGCGCCTGGCGCGGCGGCGCCGACCTCGCCGAGTGCCTGCGCGTAGCCGCCGATGATCGCGTCCCTGCCAGTGGCGGTCAGCCACACGAGCAGTTCCACGGCGCGCGCCTGCCAGAGCGAATGAGCCAGCGCCGCGGCCAGCTGGGTCTTGCCGGTTCCGCCCATCTCGGCCAGCGGGTCCGGGCTGGCGCCGCCCTGCGCCGGGCTCAGCACCGTCGTCTCGCCGGGGCTGAGGCTGCCCGCCAGGCCGAGGCCGGTCTCCGGCCGGGGGTTGAAAGATGCGGCCAGCGGCGGCACGACTCCTAACCGGACCGGCCAGGGCACCTTCGCCGCTGGCACGATGGCAGTCTTCCGGCCGATGACCTGATCATTCATCTCTTGTGACCACCCGCCCGCCCGCACTGCGCACAGGAACCCCGGTTGGCCCTCGCGCGCCTTACGCCACTTTGCGTGACATTTCAGAGAATAGACATGATGGCGGACTCAGTCGCTGCGCATCATGGATCTTGTCCCGACGGCACCGAACGGCCGGCGCTCCCGGCCTGGCATCGCGGCAGCGGGCCCTCGGTAGCGGGCCCTCGGCCGCTGGCCACCGGCCGTGGCGCGTGGCATCCAGGGCGACCCGGTCCATGATCACGGAAACTTTTGGGGTGCTCCAGCACCACTTTGTTTCCGTGATCAAGAAACGGGGTGTCAATCAGTCGGCCGGCAGGGCGGCCTCAGCGTGACGGGGGCCGGTCGTTGACGCACCCGCCGATCAGGGCTAGTGTCCGGCTGCCTGCGAATCGTAAAGGGGCTGCGATGCTGAGCTTTGGTGTGACCTTCATGACCGATCCGCCGGTCTCGAACGTGGTTGCCAAGGCGGTGCTGGCCGAGGAGAGCGGCTTCAGTCACTTCTGGCTGTGGGACAGCCACGTCCTCTGGCAGGAGATCTACCCGATCTTCACCCTGATCGCGGCCGAGACCACGAGCATCCACATCGGCCCGTGCGTCACGAACCCGGTCACCAGGGACCCGACCGTCACGGCGTCGGCGATGGCGACGCTGAACGAGATCTCCGGCGGCCGGATGGAGATGGGGATAGGCCGGGGCGACTCAGCGCAGCGGGTGCTCGGCCGCAAGCCGGTGCCGGTGTCCGCGCTGGAGCAGGCCTGCACGCAGATCCGGGACCTGGCCGAGGGGCGCGAGGTCGACCTGGCAGGCACCCCGGTCAGGCTTCCGTGGTCGGCAGGCCACCGGCTGCCGGTCTGGGTGGCCGCCTACGGCCCCCTTGCGCTGCGCTGCGCCGGCCGGATCGCGGACGGCGTCATCCTCCAGCTCGCCGACCCGTTCATCATCGAGTGGGCGCTGCGCTACGTCCGCGAGGGCGCCGAGCAGGCCGGGCGGGACCCGGCAGGCATCCGGGTCATGGCGGCGGCGCCCGCGTACCTCTCCGATGACCTTTCGCATGCCCGCGACCAGGTGCGCTGGTTCCCGGCGCTGGTCTCCAACCACGTGGTCGACCTGGTCAAGCGCTACCACGACGCCGAGCTGCCGGGCGCGCTGACCGACTACATCGCCGCCAGGGAGCGCTACGACTACGCCCATCACGGCCGGGCCGGGTCCGACAACGCGGAGTTCGTTACCGACGACGTGGTCGACCGGTTCTGCGTGCTCGGCACACCGCAGCAGGTGCGGGACAAGCTCGGCCAGCTACGGGACCTTGGCGTGCACCAGTTCAACATCTACTCGATGGTCGACGACCCGGGTGCGCTGATCAGCGGCTTCGCCGCGGAGATCATCCCGGCTCTCGGCGGCCCGCTGGCCGACCAGCCGGCCAGCGGCAGACCGCAGGGCAGCGCAGGCTAGGAAGCGCGCCCGAACGGGTACTGGCTCACCAGGCAGGGCATGCCCAGGCAGGGGCACGCGAGA
>DATGVY010000585.1:0-2081 GCA_035299845.1 Streptosporangiaceae bacterium | reverse complement strand
GCCGGTCGTCCTTGTGGGGCTAGTCGCCGCCTTCGCGCTCGTGCCGGAGTCCCGTGCCCAGCAGCGCCCCGGTTTGGACCCGGTCGGGGTGGTCGCCTCGACCGCAGGCCTGGTCGGTGTGACCTACGGTCTGATCGAGACGGGCCAGAACGGCTGGGGTGACACCAGCGCCCTGGTTCCGATGATCGCGGGCCTGGCGGTTCTGGTCGGATTCGTCCTCTGGGAGTACTGGCTCGGCCGTCGTCCGGGTGGTCAGCCACTGTTGGACCTGACGCTGTTCCGCTCGGCCTCCTTCACCTGGGGAACGATCCTGACCACCATGGTCTCCTTCGCGCTGTTCGGCATCCTCTTCGCCATGCCGCAGTACTTCCAGGAGGTCAAGGGCGTCAACGCGTTCGGCAGCGGGCTCAGGCTGCTGCCGATGATCGGCGGGATGGTGCTCGGCATGCTCGTCGGCACCCGGCTGCAGACCGCGCCCAAGAGCCGGGATGGCGCACCGCCAGCCGCTCCCCGGGTCAGCGCCCGGGCTCTGGTGGCGGTCGGCTTCGCCGTAATGGGCGTCGCGCTGGCGGTCGGCGCGACCACGAGCACCCATAGCGGAACGTTCTTCGCCGCGGCCTGGTTCGCGGCGGCGGGGGTCGGGCTTGGCTTCGCGATGCCCGCGGCCATGAACGCGGCTCTCGGCGCGCTCTCGGCGCAGCGCAGCGGCGCGGGCTCGGCCCTCATCTCCGCGATGCGCCAGGTCGGGGCCACGATCGGAGTGGCCGTCCTCGGCACCGTGCTGCTGTCCGCTTACCGCAGCCGGCTCGGCCTGACCCGGCGTGCCGGCGGCGGTCAGCCAGGCTGTGCGCGGTAGCGCGGCGGCCGGCGTCGAGGTGGCGCGGAAGCTCGATTCGGCCCCGCTGCTCGACTCGGTGCGCGCCGCCTTCGTGCACGGGATGGACGTCATGCTGTGGGCCTGCGGCGGGATCGCGCTCACCAGCGCGCTGCTCGCGCTGGCCTTCCTGCCCCGGAAGGCCAGCCCGGGCCCGGTGGATCCGACCGAGGCCAGCCTGCCGGTCGCGGCCGCAGGTCCAGGCGAGGAGAATCGGGAAGATGAACGGCCCGTTCGACGCTGACCGGCCCATTGGGCTGCGCGAGCGCAAGAAGGCCAGGACGCGTGCTGCCATCCGGGAGCACGCGTTGCGGCTGTTCCGCGAGCATGGGTACGGCGCCACCACCGTGGAGCAGATCGCTGAGGCGGCCGAGGTCTCCCCGGCCACGTTCTACCGCTACTTCCCCACCAAGGAAGACGTGGTCCTCCAGGACGACTTCGACGTGCTCACGATGGATGCCTTCGAGGCGCAGCCACGCACCCTCGGCCCCATCGCGGCCGTGCGCGCCGCTATGGCCGAGACGCTTGCCTCGCTGACACCTGAGGACCTTGACCGGTTCCGGGAGTCCACCGAGCTGACCCTGGCGATACCTGAGGTGCGGGCCCGCGCGATAGATGAGTTCAGCCGCACGATCCAGGTGATGGCCGAGGCAGTGGCGCGGCGGGCCGGACGGCCTGCGGATGACTTCGCGGCCCGGAACCTCGCGGGCGCGATTACCGGCGTGATCATGTCAGCGACGCTGGCGGCGCTGCCGATGAGGTCAGAGCCGGCGGACGTGTTCGCCGCCATCGACGCTGCCCTGGCCCACCTGGAGGCGGGGCTGCCGCTGTAACCCTGCTGCCTCAGCGCTTACGCGCGACTCCGCCGTACCAGTTGACCTCCGAGGCCAGCGGCCGCGGGCCGGTTTCCTCCGGCCGCCACTCCGACACGAGCACCAGGCCCGGATCGATCATCTCCAGGCCACGGAAAGCCAGCCCGGCGAAATCGTCCGCGGTGCGGGCCTGCGCGGGCACCCCGCCCTGCCGGTAGGCGCGCTCCAGCCCGGCCACTCCCGCGGGGTCGTGCTCGGGCGTGACGTGCGAAGCGACCAGGTAGCTACCCGGCGGCAGCGCGTCGAGCAGGGCGGCCACGAGCGCGGCCGGGTTGTACTCGTCGGTCACGAAGTGCAGGATCGCGACGAGCATGAGCGCGACCGGCTGGGTCAGG
>DATGVY010000584.1:0-3517 GCA_035299845.1 Streptosporangiaceae bacterium | reverse complement strand
ACTTCGAGGTCGGCAGGCTCCCACCGAGACTCCGCAGGATTCTTGCCCAGTGCGCCAGGTTGCGGTTCAGCACGTTGCCCGTGACCCTCACGTTGCGCAGCGCCGTCGGCGCTACTGACCAGAGATCGACCGGGTTGGCCGCGGCGGACACGTGGTTGCCCTTGAAAGTTGTGTTTGAGGCGACGATGTTGGCCGCCTTGTAGTAGCCGCGCACGTGGTTGCCGGTGACGCTGACCTTGTCGCCGTGCACCTCGATGGCGGCCGCATCGAGCATTACCTTGCCGGTGAGAGTGTTGTTGCTGACCACAGTGCCGGTGCCGCTGGTGTAGATCGTTGAGTGGTCGTGCAACGGGGTGCTGATTGTCTTGAACAGGTTGCCGCGGATCGTCACATCGCTGGTTCCCCCGCCTGTGACGATGGTGTTCACGTTGTCGGCGCCGATGAACCGGTTGTTGCTGATCTGGATGCTGGACCCGGAGTCGATCAGCAGGACGAACCGCGGAGAGCCCTTGTAGAGCCTGGCCACGCTGTGGATCGGATTGCCGGCCGCATTCTGGTCGAATGTCACGCCGGTGATGGTCAGCCCGGACAGGTTCGTCGCGGCGCTGGCCCCGGTAAGCATCGCGTGGTAGTTGCCGGAGCCGGAGGCCACTCGCAGGGTCGTTCCGTGGCCGACGATCCGCTCACCCTTGTGCAGCACCAGCGCCGGGCGGACGGTGAAGGTGCCGCGGGGCAGGTTCACGGCGCCGTTCACCGGGCTGTCGAGCAGCTTCTGGATGCGGGCGGTGGCGCTGGGGGCCGAGGTCGCGGCCTGCGCGCCGGGGGCGGTGGTCGCCGCGACTGAGAGGAAGATCCCGGCCGCGGCCGAGGATGCGATCGCGTACTGGCCGGCCCGCCGCAGCGTGCTGCGTGCAGCCTTGCTGCCGGTCTGGATTTCCTGCGCTGCGGACATTTCGTTCTCCCCCGAGATCTTGACCGGAGCCTCTTGAATCGGGCTTCCGTTGTGTTCTGACCTCAGAGTCCGGTCCGGGGGTTATCGCCCCGGTGCGCGCAAGGTTGCGCCCGGGTAGCAGCCCGAAAAGTCCCGCACAACCGTGCCATCGGGCACCGCGCACAGTGCACGCGCTGCGGCCTCGGGGCAGGTCAGGGGCCCGCAGGCCGGGCCGTCAGCCACCTGCAGCAAGCGGTCACTCAGGGATGCCCTGCGCCGGTCGGCGCCATGGCCTGGCACGGGCCCGGCTGGCCCGCGCCGGGCGCTGGCCACGCGGTCTCCGTAATAAATGATCTTGATTAAGCCTGACCTGCCGCAGGCCTGCCTGGCCGGGCGCACACCGGCGCCGTCACAGTCCGGCTTTGCCAGCCGGCCGATCTCGGCCAGCACGGCAATGCGCGCCGCCTCCGCGCAGAACGCCGTCCGCGCCCCGCCCGGGCAAGTTCCGACAGCCTGCGTTCAGGTGAGCCCGAGGATGCGGGCGGCGTTGTCGCGCAGCACCTTGTCCAGGACGCCGGATGGCAGGCCGAGGTCGTTGAGCTCGGCGAGGCAGCGCTCGGGGGTGAGGAACGGGAAGTCGCTGCCCCACAGGAACTGCCCGGACAGCCGCCCCTGCAGTTCGCGGATCACCTCCGGGGGGATCCGCCGCGGCGACCAGCCGGAGATGTCGATGTAGACGTTGGTTTTGTGCAGCGCGACGGCGGCCAGGTCCATCTGCCAGGGCCAGCCGAAGTGCGCGGCTACCACGGTGAGCCCGGGGTGGGCGGCGGCGACCGGGTCCAGCTTGAGCGGGTGGGCGTAGTCGATCCGGATGCCCTGGCCGCCGGGCTGGCGGGCGCCGATCCCGCTGGTCCCGGTGTGGAACAGGGCGAGCAGGCCGTGCTGCTCGCAGGCGGCGAAGATCGGCCAGTAGCCGGGGTCATCGGGGGAGAACGCCTGCAGCGACGGGTGGAACTTCACCCCGCGCAGCCCGAGCGAGGCGATATTCGCCACCTCGGCGACGGCCGCCTCCCCCTTGTGCGGGTCAACCGAGCCCAGGCCGGTGAAGGCATCCGGATGATCGCGGCAGGCGGCGGCCACGGTCTCGTTCGGCACCCTGGGCCGTCCCGTCGCCGTCTCGGCATCCCAGGCCAGCAGGACCGCCTTCACCTCCAGCTGGCGGTACCGGGCGGCCAGCTCGTCCAGCGACTGTCGCTGCGCAGGCGAACGGAAGTACGCCTCGGCCGCCTCGACATAGCCGGCCATGCTGCCATCCAGCCAGTCCGGGGTGGGCAGGTGCACATGGAAGTCAACGGCGCGGAACGACACCGGCACATCGTACGGCGGCTACCCTTTCCCTGGCGCCAGCGTGATCTCGTACTCGCGCGGTGCTGAACTCGGCACTGGCCGGGCCGGCGTTGCTCGCCGATCCGCTAGCCGAGGTGCGGGCGTGGCATCAGCCAGCCAGCGCGGTCGCTCTCGGCTTGCCCGCCGGCTCGCTGCGGCGGCACGTTCTCGGCCTGCCCGCTGGCTCGCCGCGGTGTCACGTTCTCGGCCGCCATGCCGAGCACTCGCCGCGGGATGGCGCCCCAGCGTCGCGGGTCCGTGATAGCGCGGCCATCCACCAGCGCGCGGACGCCAGGCAGATCCGACGGCACGAGGGCCTTGTACTGGGCGTGATCAGTGTGCATGATCACGGCGTCACACGGCTCGCCGATGCTGTACGGCTCCAGCCGGAGCTCGCGCAGCTCGCTCTTGCTGTAGAGCGGGTCATGCACCATCGCGGCGGCACCGCGCAGGGCAAGCTCGCGGACGATGGCGAAGACGCCGGAGAACGCGGTCTCCTTCACGCCGGCCCGGTAGGCAGCGCCGAGCACGGCCACGCGGAGGCCGGCCAGCCCTCCGGTCAGCCCGGCGAGCGCCTGCACCGCCTGGCCCGGCACGGCGTCATTGACCTCGCGCGCCGCGGCCGGGAGGCGCGCGCCCGGATCGCCGGCCAGATAGAGCCGCGGGTATACCGGGATGCAGTGCCCGCCGACGGATATGCCCGGCCGGTGCAGATGGCTGAACGGCTGGCTGTTGGCCGCCTCAATGACCTGGTACATGTCGATGCCCGCTGAGCCAGCGAACCTGGCGAACTCGTTCGCCAGGGCGATATTGACATCACGGTAGGTGGTCTCGGCCAGCTTGGTGAGCTCGGCCGCCTCGGCGCTGCCGAGATTCCACACGCCGTTGGGGCGGGCCAGGTCGGGGCGCTCGTCGAAGTCCAGGACGGACGCGTAGAAGCGCACGGCGCGCTCGCCGCTGCCCGGGTCGATTCCGCCGACCAGTTTCGGATACCGCCGGAGGTCAGCGAAGATCGTCCCGCAGGACACCCGCTCCGGGCTGTGGGACAGCCCGAAGTCGTGCCCTGGGCGCAGGCCCGAACCCGCGGCGAGAGCCGGCCCGAGCCGTTGCCGTGTCGTGTGCACCGGCAGCGTGGTCTCGTAGCTGACCAGGCTGCCGGCCCGCAGCCCGGCCGCGACCTGCGCAGTTGCCGCGTCGACC
>DATGVY010000583.1:0-5006 GCA_035299845.1 Streptosporangiaceae bacterium | reverse complement strand
AGAGCCACCACCCGGGGTCCCGCGCCGCCGGGTCTTAGATCGGTCGGACGTGCTCGGCCTGCGGGCCCTTGGCGCCCTGGCCGGCGGTGAACTCGACCCGCTGGTTCTCCTGAAGACTGCGGAAGCCGTCAACCTGAATCGCGGAGTGGTGGACGAAGACGTCTGCGGTACCATCGTCCGGGGCGATGAAACCATAGCCCTTGTCGGCGTTGAACCACTTCACGGTGCCCTGAGGCATGTACTCTCTCCTACTTGAATGATCTCCGGGTTCCACGGATGAGGATCCCGGGTTGCCGCGGCAACGTGCCACCTTAACTGAAGGCCGGGCTACCGACGTGCCGGGAGCCCGCTGCCGATGCGGCAGACGTTGTCACGTGTGCACGAAAAAAAGTCTTCCGGCTGCAACCAGCCTCATCCAACACCATCGCGCCGCCGGATGCTTTGAATATCGCCAGTTCGGTCGCCAGAGCGCCGCTGACCTGCCGTTTCGGGCCAGGGCAGGCTAGCCAAACAGCGGGAATTGGTCGGCCAGCACCGCCAGGGCAGTGCGGTCTTCGCGGGACAGCGGGAGGCGCTGGTGACCGACCAGCCGACGCTGAGCTAGCTGACAGTCGCGCACATCCAAGGGCTTGTCTGCAAGGGCGCGATCGAGACCAGCACCAGGCCCCCGGGAAAGGCAGACCCTCCGCCGGCCATCGGGCCGTAACGCCCCGGCCCGCCATCGGGCGGCGGCGGCACGCCCGCGCTCGGGCCGAAGCCAGGCCGGTTCCTTGATCACGGAAACTTTGGGGTGCTGGAGCCCCCCAAAGTTTCCGTGATCAAGGAATCGGGTCTCCGCGAGCACGACAGGCGGGGCGGGCGGGGCGGCGGGCGGGGCGGGCGTGACGCCAGAGATGTGAGTGGCGACACGGCCCGGGCAGCCCAGGTCCCTACCACGACGCGTAGCCTGGACGTCGGAAGGAGACGCGACGGATCCGGAGATCGACCTGGTAGCGGACCTCAACGCCGAGGACGATGAAGGACTCGGCTGGTCGGTGCTGAGCGACGCCCGCGATGCCTCCCGAATCCGTCCCGGGGCCATGCTGGTGGCCGGGAACCGCCATTCCAGGGCGGTCGTCCGTGTGATGGCAGTGGATGACGGACAGGTGCGCTTCAGCGTGCTGCCAGGCTCGCTAGAGAAGAACCGTCACCTCATCGCCGCGCCCCGGCGTGACCGAGCCGGGTGGCCAGCCTGGGTTCCGACCGGCCTGTCGCGGCCTAGCCCGCCGGATCGGCCGGAGGACCGTCCAGCATCGCGGCGAGCGCGGCCAGCGCCCCGGCCGGAAGCCGGCCCGGGCGTGAGTGCGGCGCCCCGGCTGCCCGCCGGATGTCATCAAGCCAGCCTTCGGGCAGCGGCCGCTGGCCCGCCACCTCCGCCGCTACGTCCTGCGGCAGGCCGACGCCGGTGAAGCACCGCAGCGCCTGGTCGGCGGGCAGCGAATTGAGCCAGCGGTAACCAGCCCGGCGGCGGGCGGCCGGGCTGATGCGGCCGATCACCCGTACCCGGGAGATGCCCCCATCGGGGAACGCGTCGAGCCGGATCGCGGTCACCGGCTGGCCGCGACTTCCGCCCGGCACGGCGAGCACGTGCCGGGTATCCGGCTGCAGGCGGGTGCGGCCGAGGAGCGGCGTCCAGTCTGCGGAATCCGCCGCCGGGGCGGGCTCATGGACGGATGCCTGCACCTCGATCTCGGCGGAGGCGTTGTACTTGAAGTGCGCGGTGTCAACGATCAGCTGCCTGATCTGCCCGGGGAACCCCAGCCGGATCACCGCGTGGTCGTGGCCGCCGTCGCGCCGCCGCCGGGTCTCCCACCCCTCGCCCATGGACCTCGCAGCGTCCGGGCGGTTCAGCAGCCCGGCCGAGGTATAGAAGTCATCGCTGCTGGCTATCACCGCCCCGCCATGCCGCTGGCTGGCGAGGTCGATAGTCAGCCCGTCGAGCTGGCGGGGATCGGGCACGATGTGGCCGTGCACCCGCAGCCTGGCCACGCCCCCGTCTGGGAAGATCGACAAGCGCAGGTGGGTAAAGCGCACCGGATCCGGCACCGTGAACGTGTTGCGGGCGTCACCGAGCAGCGGGGAGCGGGGCACGATCTGCGCCCAGCAGGCGGCCGGGTCGGCCAGCTCGGCCGGGCTCGGATACCCCTCGCGGCCGCAGGCCTCAACCGCGGCGTGCTCGGGATGGTTCCCGGTGAAGAAGCTGGTGTCGATCTCCACCGAGGTGACCACTCCCGGCGCGCCGAGCCGGATGATCGCCCAGTCGTGCCCAGGATCGCGCCGCCGCCTGGTCTCCCAGCCGTCGACGATCTCGCCGCGGTGACCGTAGTGCCCTGGCTCGAATGCCGCTGGGGTCGGCGTCAGCAGGTTCTCCTTCTCCCCGAAGGACTCATCGCTGGCCGCGAGCACGCTGCCGCCGAGCCACCGCGAGGCCAGGTCAGTCTCCGTCCCGGCGGCGGCATTCGGATTCTTAACGGGGCCTTCCATCGGACCGTCCTTCCTGCGCCCGGTCACCGCCCGTGGTGAGCGCCGCGCCGCCGGTTCCGCCGCGCAGGCCAAGCGCCGCCGACAGCGGCCACGCGATGATCTTCTTCGGGTCGGGCGGCGCGTAGGTCGATACCTTGCTCGTCCGCAAGCCAAGCCCGACCAGCGCCTCCGCCAGCCGCACGGCCGCCCCGACGCCGTCGATCACCGGTACTCCCAGCTCGGTGGTGATGGCCTCCTCAAGCCCGGCCATCCCGGCGCAGCCAAGGCAGATCACCTCCGCGTGGTCGTTCTCGACGGCCGCCCTGGCCTCGGCCACGACGGCGCGGATCGCGCCTGCCGGGTCGCTGTCCACCTGGAGCGTACTCATCCCGCTCGCCCGGACCGACGCGCAACGCTCCGACAGGCCGGCCAGCCGCAGCCGGTCCTCGATCGCAGGCACCGAGCGCTGCAGCGTGGTGACCACCGAGTACGCCCGGCCGATCAGCATCGCGACGTGCGCGGATGCCTCGCAGATCTCGACAACTGGCGCTTCGATGAGCTCCTGGATGCCGTCGCGGCCGTGCTCACCGAACCCGGCCAGGACCACCGCGTCGTACGGCTCGTCGTAGGCAAGGACGCGGTCCATCACGGCAACGGCCGACAGGTAGCTCTCGACGTTGCAGTCGACTGCCTCGGCACCGAAATACGGCTGGAGGGCGATGGTCTCCGTGCCAGCCGATGCATGCCGCCGTGCTGCCTCCCGGATGGTCTCCGTCATCGAGGGGCTTGTGTTCACGTTTATTACGAGGATTCTCATGCCACTGTCCTTCCCCTGCGCGGTCGCCCTACCGGCTGGTGATTCCTGGCGCCTAGCTGGTGGCCCTGGCCAGCAGCCGTCCCTGCGGGCGCTCTCCGGTGACGAACCGGCCGCGGAGCATGGTGCCGCGGACGACCCCGCTCAGGGTACGGCCGGAGTAGGGGGTGACCGGGTGCCGGTGATGCAGCCGGTCAGGTTCGACGACGAAGTGCTCGTCCGGGGCGAAGAGGCAGAAGTCGGCGTCGCAGCCGACCGCGATCCGCCCCTTCCCGGTCAGGCCGGCCAGTCGGGCGGGCCGTTCGGCCATCCAGCTGGCGACGTCGGTCAGGGTGAACCCCCTGCGGCGCGCCTCCGTCCAGACCAGCGGCAAGCTGAGCTGCACCGATGAGATGCCGCCCCAGGCCAAGGCGAAGTCGCCGCTGTCCAGCTCCTTCATCATGGCCGTGCATGGTGAGTGATCGGAGACGACCAGGTCGAGAACCTGGTCGTTGAGGCCTGCCCAGAGCATTTCGCGGTTGGCTGCCTCGCGGACCGGCGGGGAGCACTTGGCGGCGGTTGCGCCGTCGGCGATCTCCTCTGCGGTCAGGATCAGGTAGTGCGGGCAGGTCTCCGCGGTCAGCCGGACGCCGTCGCCGCGGGCAGATGCGATCATCGGCAGGGCGTCTGAGCTCGACAGGTGCACGATGTGCGCCTGCCCGCCGGTTGCCCGGGCTGCCTCGATGACCTGGGCGATCGCTAGATTCTCCAGCCCGCGGGGATGGGCGGCGAGATAGCCGGCGTAGCTGCGGCCGCGGGCCTGCGGGACGGCCGCGGCGGCCTCGGCGCTCTCCGCGTGCACCAGCAAGGGGGCAGGAAGCTCGCGCAGCACGCGGAGCGCTGCCGTCAGCTGCCGGTCGTCGACGGGCGGGAAGTCGTCGGACCCTGAGTCGGCGAGAAAGCACTTGAAGCCGAGCACGCCGGCGTCGTGCAGGGACCCGAGTTCATCGAGATTGCCGGGAATGACCCCGCCCCAGAAGCCGACGTCGATCGCGCACTGTCCCTGCGCCGCCCGCCGCTTGATGTCGAGCGCGCTGGTGCTGACGGTCACCGGGACGCTGTCCAGCGGCATGTCGACCAGGGTGGTGATGCCGCCGGCTGCCGCTGCCATGGTGGCGGAGGCAAAGCCCTCCCATTCGGTGTTGCCCGGCTCGCAGACGTGCACATGCGTGTCGACCAGGCCGGGTAGCAGGACGACGCCGGGATCGATGTCGAGCACGCCAGGACCGCCGACTGCCTCATGCGCGCTGGCCGGGCTCTCGGCGGTGACCGCATTGTCCAGCGGCCCGATGGCGGCGATATTGTCCAGCGGCCCGATGGCGGCGATGCGCCCGTCCCGGATGCCGATGCTGCAGGCTATCTCCCCCCCTCCGGTGACCGCCCGGCGTGCCCTGATCATCAGGTCGAATGTCGTGTCCACTTAGCTCCCGCCGGCCAGCGGCGCCGCGACCGCGCTCGTCTCCTCCACCTGGGGTGCCCTGATCACCAGGTCGAATGTCCTGTCCACTTAGCTCCCGCCGGCCAGCGGCGCCGCGACCGGGCTCGCCTCCTCGACCCGCGAGTAGCCGAGCAGCGCCTTGGCCCGCGGGCTCCTGGCCACGAGCGCCACGGCCACCAGGTACACGACGGCACCAGTCGCCCACGCCTGCAG
>DATGVY010000582.1:0-25669 GCA_035299845.1 Streptosporangiaceae bacterium | reverse complement strand
CCGCGCTGTTGCCGATCACCTGGTTGTATCTCCTGTTTTCCAGCATCACGATCAGCACATGCTGTGGCGGCGCGGTGGCCACCATCGCGCCGCACAGGGACTGCGCCCGTGCCGGGCCCGCCACGGCCGTGGCCGGCACCGCCATGGCTGCCGCTGCCGCTGCCGCGATCGCCAGCGGCATTCCCCCGGCAAGCCGCGGTCCCCGCCAGTGGCAGAAGCCCTTGTCACACGACATAACTCACCGCCCCCTCAAGACGCATCCGCCCGCTCAGCATCGCGCCGCAGCCCGGCCACAAGGGCTGGTCAGACTGGGGCGCGTAGGTTGCGGCGGACACCTGGTGAGCCCGCGCTTCCGGTGCGCATGCGCCGCATCGCCCGCGTCCAGCTCCACTTTGACCTGACCATCCCCGCCCAGTTCGCCGGCGCCGCTATCAGAGCAGCGATCGCGGCATAGAGCCGGGGCGACAATATGTTGACGCGCACAAGCCTGAGATGGTGTACACGACTCCATGTTTGCTATCAGACGGGGGCAGCGGCACACCACTGCTGGTCGAACCCGGGTGGTCCGATAACTGGCGAACAGGTGGTCCCATGCCGCTGGCGAACTCACCTCACGGTGATCCCATGCCGCTGGCGGGCGACAGCTGTAGCCAGCGGGACGCTCTTGCGCGGGATCAGCTGAACGCCAGCCTGTTCGTGCGCTGATATGACAACACCCTCGTCAGCGATAAGCGCTGGCGAGGGCGTGCCCCGCGCCGGTGTGCGGTCGCCTCTCGGCGAGTGGCGCGACGCGGCTCCAGCCGGACGGTATTCCGCGAAGGCAGTAGTTGCGGCCCGGGGGACACAGCACACCGACAGTGGTGGTGAACGCCTCGGGGCGGGGTGCTATTCCTGGCTGCCCGTGATGAAGGAGCGGCGGCCATGTGCCGTTGGGTAAGGTGCGGCCGCGCGCTGCCCCGGGTAAGCCAGTCCTGGCCAGGTGCCGTTTCGGCTAGCTGTCCGCGCCGTCGGCCGAGCCGCGTGCCCCGTCTGACTTGGCGAAAGAGGGATCCTCGCCGGCATGCCCGTTGGACTCCCGGCTGCGCATGCCGGGAACCTTGTCCCTGGCGCTCGCCATCCCCTCGTGCAGCTGGTCGGCTACCTTGTGCGTGGCGGTGCTGGCCAGCCCCGCGGCCTTGGCCTGCATGGCCGCCGCCGCCTGCTGCACGGCCGGGTTGTCAGCCGTGCGGCGGGCCAGCTTCATGAGCTGCTCGTAGCGCTCCCGGCCGGCCTTCGCGCCAACCACGAAGCCAGCGGAAAAACCAGCGAGGAAAGAGACTTTGTACCGCATAGTTACCTCTCTCGGGCAGGTCAGCCCGGCAGCCGCCACCTGTCTCCGGTATGCCAGGCGCCTGCGCCGGGCTGGCTCCCGGGTAAATGCCCGGCGACTGCCAGGTTATGCCTGCGGCAGGCATCGCCGGCGCCCGGCGCGCGCCGCATATGCCCGGCGGTGCGCTACCCTTGTGCCGCGGCGCAGATGCGGCGGGCGGACAGTCCCGCGGCCTCCCGCGTCGGCCGATCCCGCGTAGCTCAATTGGCAGAGCGTCCGGCTGTTAACCGGCAGGTTATAGGTTCGAGTCCTATCGCGGGAGCTCAGACGTCTGCAGGTTAGACGTGGCCTTATGCGCAGCACGCTGCGCTGGCTGACCGCGCAACACCCCACGTGATGCAGGTCACAGGAACGGCAGCCATTCCAGCCTCCTCTTTCAGGTGATAGTCCCCGGGCCTCCGCGACGAGGCGTCCTGGGTCGGGCTGTGCCGGGTCGAGCCGCAGAGCCGGCTCATCGACGGGCCCGGCTTCCTCGACGGAGCACGCACGCCGGACGGAGTACGACGGCTCGTCCTCGGGGCCTGCGCTCAGCTCAGCCCGGGTCCGGTCACGGTGGAAACCTGGGGCGAGTCAGCCGATCCGTACCTGGCCATGGGCTTTGCCATCGCCGAGAAGAACGGCGGCTGGGAGCGCATCCCGCGTGGATGACGCGCCATGGAACGCCGTTCGCCCGGGGCCGCCGCACGCGGCTATGTGGAGATATCGGGATAGGGCAGGCTGAAATGACCTAGCCGGGCCGCGTATTCGCGCTGGAAGCCCAGCGGCTCGGCGTAGTCGCGCTCGAAAAGAGCGATGAACAGGGTCAGCGTCAGGAAGCAATGCGCCCCGAGTTCGAACAGTTTGACGTAGTCGTGGCTGGCGAGAGCTTCTCTTTCGGTGTCCGTGAACGTGAGCCAGGTGCTGCGCTCCTGCCCGGTGCAGTTCAGGATCACATTCGCCCGCTCAGCCTCCCACCAGGCAACGGTGCCGCGAGGGTCCGCGCGGTACCGCTCAACCAGGCCGGGGTCGCGGTCGATGGTGTACAGAAACTTGTTGAGCAGGTACCTGCTCACGGCTTCCCCTCCGGGTACCAGGTGAAATAGGCCTCCATCGTGTGGAAGAGGTCCAGCGAGTCGGTGTAGTCGGCTTTGACGTTGTCCCCGGCGACGCCCATCATCAGCATGAAGTCCATGAACCCGTGGGTGGCGTTGCCTGGCTCCCAGAGGCTGTCCAGGCTGACCTGCGCCAGCGCGGAGTCCAGGTCGCTGGAGGCGATCCACTCGACGGCCTTGCGGTCGAAGGCGGGATCCGGGCCGTGCGGCCCGAACTGCCGAGGGCCGCCGAGTTCCAGCGACAGGTGGCCGGTGCCGATGATCGCGACCCGCTGGTCGCCCGGCCAGGCTTCCACTAGCTGGCGGATGGCCCTGCCGAGCTGGACGAACCGCTTCGGCTGCGGCAGCGGCGGAGCGAAGACGTTGGTGTAGACCGGCACGATCGGCAGGTCCGCCTGCGGCCGCAGGGTGATCAGCGGGCATGTGATGCTGTGGTCGATCCGCAGTTCGTTGCTGAATGCCAGGTCGAACCCGGCGTCCAGGCCCTCCCTGAGCAGGTAGGCCGATAGCTCCTCGTGCCCTGTCAGCAGCATCCGGGGCAGCCCGAATTCCCGTTCCTCGTTGTAGAAGTTCGCGTCGTAAAACGGTGCCTTCCCGACCAGGAACTGCGGCATGTTGTCCAGCCAAAGCTGGTAGAAATGGTCGGAGCCGACCATGACAAGCAGGTCCGGGCGGGCGCGGGTGAGCGTTTCGCGGAACGCCTCGATCTTGGCTACCCATTCATCAGCGAATGGCGGCCGGTCCGCTCTGGCTGCGGTGCTTGCGCGGTAGTAAAACGGATGATGCGTGGATGCGATGACCGCTGCGACGGTGGCCATGGCGGCTCCCTTGCGTGTGCTGCTTACCGGACAGGGGCAGCGCCGGCCCGGTCAGGCCGGCACCGGCGGAAGGCGGCCATCGTGCCGCACTGCCGGAGCAGCAGCATGCGCGACCGTGATCTGCGGCGCTGCCTGGCAGGCAGCCCAGTCGGCACTGACCGCTCCGGCCGCCTGCAGCAGTAGCGGCAGGTATTCCCCGGTCAGGACCTCCACCGGGGTCTCGGCGGCTTGCACGGTGACGTTCATCGCGGCCAGCACCTGCCCGTCGCCGTTGCGCAGTGGCGCGGCCACCGAGCGAATTCCAGCGGCCAGCTGCTCGTCGGTGAGTGACCAGCCGCGTGCCCGCACCTCGCGGAGGGCCGCTGCCCGCTCGGCGGCAGCTGGCTGCCAGCGGGCGGTGATCCCGGACCTGCTCGGCTCCGCCAGCACCCGCTCGGCGTCGGCCGGCGGCAGCGC
This sequence comes from Streptosporangiaceae bacterium, assembly GCA_035299845.1. GTDB lineage: Bacteria > Actinomycetota > Actinomycetes > Streptosporangiales > Streptosporangiaceae > Palsa-506. Next base: position 21,935 of record DATGVY010000582.1, on the reverse strand, counting down.
GGCGAGCAGCACCTTGCCGAGCGAGGTCTGCATCGCCGGGAAGCGCGTGCCGATGGTCACCGCCAGAGTGATGATCTTCGGCACCGCGACCCTGGCCACGTAGACGATGTCGGAACCGTCGAGCCGGGCAATGGAGGATGACTCCCCGGTCCGCGCCACCAGCCGCTCCATATGCGGCTGCGCCAGCTGCCACAGGTCGCGGGACAGGACGTAGTTCATGCCAAGGTCGAGCACGCGGGGGGTGAGCTCGAAGCCGCCGTCGGCTGGGCGTACGTAGCCAAGCTCTTCCAGGGTGAGCAGGATACGGCGGGCGGTGGGCCGGGCCAGCCCGGCTGCGCCCGCCACCTCGGTCAGGGACATGACCGGCTGGCCGGCGCGGAATGCCCGGATCACATCGAGGCCGCGGGCAAGCGCCTCGATGAAGTCCGGACTGGTGTCGCGGCGAGCCATGCCGTCTCCTGGTGCTCGGTGAGCGCTACCCCATGCCGTCTGTCGTGCCGCGGCCGGCTGCCACGGGCGCCGACGGCGCCCGGGACCGACTGTAGCCGCATCCGGTCAGCTTGTCCGCACCGCGGACAGGCCCGTTACGGACAGCGTGCTGGACGGCCCGGCCGGCCCTTGACAGTGGCCCTGGAACCCGCAACGCTTCCGGTCAGATTGCACATGGCCGTGGTGCGGACAAATGTCCGCACAGCGGGGACTACGGCTCTGCCACATAGTGGAGGTCTCCCATGACAGCCGCATCAAGCCCGGCCCGGCCGCACGGCGCGCCAGCGGCCAGCCCGGCCGCCACTGACTTGACGCCGGGACGGCCGCTGGTGTTCCGCAACGCCACTGTGCTGACCATGGACGGCGCGCACAACGTGCTGCACGGCGGCGACGTCCTGGTGTCAGGCGAGCGCATCGCGGCGGTCGGACAGCGGCTGGACGTTCCCGACGGCACGGCCGAGGTCGACGCGACCGGCGGCATCCTGATGCCGGGCATGATCGACACTCACCGGCACATGTGGCAGACAGCGATGCGTGGCTACGGCGCGGACTGGACGCTCACTCAGTACTTCGTGTGGTACTACCTGCAATGGGGCAAGGCCTTCCGGCCGCAGGACATCTACGCGGGCAACCTGCTCGCTGCGCTTGAGGCCATCGACGCCGGCGTGACGACCACCGTGGACTGGTCGCACGGCCTGCAGACCGTCGAGCACGCGGACGCCGCCGTGGACGCACTCGCCGAGGTCCCCGGACGGTTCGTGCTGGCCTACGGCAACATCCAGCAGGGCCCGTGGGAATGGTCCGCCGCGCCCGAGTTCCGCGACTTCGTCGGCCGCCGCTTCAGCGGCAGCGACATGCTCGGCTTCCAGATGGCCTTCGACGTGACCGGCGACCCGGCGTTCCCCGAGCGGGCCGCCTTCGAGATCGCGCGCGAGCTCGGGGCGCCGGTCACCACCCATGCCGGGGTATGGGGCGCGACCAACGACGACGGTATCCGGCTCATGCACGAGCACGGATTCATGACCCCTGCCACGATCTACGTGCACGCGGCCACGCTCACCAGGGATTCCTACCACCGCATCGCTGCCACCGGCGGGGCCGCATCGGTTTCCACGGAAAGCGAGCAGAGCGCCGGCCAGGGCTATCCGCCTACATGGCGACTGCGTGAACACGGCATCCCCGTTTCGCTGTCCATGGACACCAGTGTGTGGTGGAGCGGGGACCTGTTCTCCGCGATGCGGACCACGCTGGGCGCGGACCGCTCCCGTGAGCACCTGGAAGCACATGGCAGGAGTGAGACCGTCACCCACTGTCACCTGCGCGCCGAGGACGTGGTCGGCTGGGCCACCCGCGGCGGGGCGGCGGCGCTCGGCCTGGACTCGGTCACCGGCAGCCTGGAACCGGGTAAGAAGGCCGATGTCGTGCTTATCAAGAACGACGCATCCCCGGTGATGTTCCCGCTGCTCAACCCGTACGGCCACGTCGCCTTCCAGGCTCAGCGCGGTGATGTGCACACCGTAGTCGTGAACGGCCGGGTGGTGAAGTACGACCACACCCTGGTTGGCAGCGGCCTGGCGAAGGCCAGGCAGGCGGTCGAGCAGACCGTCGAGTACCTGATGGCTCAGCTGGGGCCGGACGACTGGACCAAGGGCATGCACCCGGAGATCCCGCAGGCCAAAGTGCTCGACAACCCCTACACCTACACCGAGTGGGACGCGGGCTCCGCGCAATGGAAGGGCGGCGGCAGCAGTGATGACCCCGCCTCGGCAGGCTGAATCCGGCCGGGGACTTCCTGCCGGGATGCGGGCGGCGGTCATCGGACGCCATGGCGAGCCGCCGGAGTACGCGTTCCGGCCGGTATCACGCCGGGGCCTGGGGGAAGCCCTGGTTCGGGTGACGGCGGCTCCGGTCAACCCGCTCGACCTGCTCTGCGCCTCGGGTACGTCTTATTTCGGCCCGCCGCCACTGCCGTATGTGCCGGGCGCGCAGGGCGTCGGGGTCATCGAGGAAGGGGACCGGTGGCCGCCAGGCCAGCGGGTCTGGTTCAGCTGTGATGCGGGAATGCAGCCAGGGGACGGCGCCATGGCCCCATGGTGCGTGGTCGCCGAGGAATCGATCCAGCCGCTGCCGGACGGCGTGAGCGACGACCTGGCCGCCGCGCTCGGGCTGTCGGCGATCGCCGCCTGGACGGCGCTGAGCTGGCGGGCCGGCCTGCAGCCTGGTGAGCACGTGCTGGTCCTCGGCGCCAGCGGCACGGTCGGGCAGGTCGGCGTGCAGGCCGCCCGGTTGCTAGGGGCCGGCCGGGTGGTGGCGGCCTGCCGTGACGCCCACGGCCGGGCCAGGGCTGCCGAGCTCGGCGCCGACGCCGTGGCCGACCTGACCGGGGATGAAGCGGGCACCATCGGCCGCCGCCTGGCTGAGGCCACGGCCGGGCGGGTGGACGTGGTGCTCGACCCGGTGTGGGGCAGGCCGGCCGAGGCCGCCCTTCGGGTCCTGTCGCCGCACGGTCGGCTGGTGAACCTGGGCTCGTCCGCTGCCGCCAATGCCAGCCTTACTTCGGCCGTCCTGCGGGGCGGGACGATATCGGTCCTCGGCTACACCAACAACGCGCTCAGCCACAAGCAGAAGGCCGCCGCCCTGGCCGGGATCCTTGACCACGCGGCGGCCGGGCGGCTCACTGCGGACCGGGAGACCTTGCCGCTGGCCAGCGCTGCGGAAGCCTGGTCGCGGTGCGGCAAGGCCCCGCACCGGCGGGCCGTCCTGATCCCCTGACCGCCGCACGGCCAGCGCCGCGCCCGCCGGGACGCCGCGCCCGCCGGGACGCAGGGGCCGCGGGGCGGCGGGGCCAGCCGAAGCCGGGCCAGCCGAAGCCGGGCCGGCCGGGACCGGCAGCTCTGCGCTGCGGCTGGTCCAGGAAATGCCGACGGCCCGGCTGGGCGAGTACCCGGCGGGCCATCGGCTGTGCGGGGCGGGAGTTACCCCGCGCTATCCGTTTCGGATCCTGGTTTTATCCGGGCATCGGCTGGACGCCGGCCAGGTCCGCGCGCTTGACCCGGATCATGGCGATCGTCACGATCAGCGCGATCAGCATGATCGCGGCGGACACCACGAACCCGCGGGAGAAGCCGACCGCCAGCGCGTGATCGTAGATCGCCGCCTTCGCCTGCGCGGCATTGCCGTGCACCGCGTGACCGGCCTGGGACGCAGCGTGCGCCGCGGCCTTCGCCGAGCTCCGCGCGGTGTTGGCGACGACCGTCCATGCCACGGTGCCGAGCAGGGCAAGCCCGATGGATCCGCCGACCTGCTGGCCGGTGTTGACCAGGCTGGAGGCCAGGCCGGCGTCCCTGTCATCGACCTTCGTCAGGGCGACCAGGGTGGCCGGCATGAACAGCATGCCCAGGCCGGCCGCGGTGACCAGCATCGGGCCGAGCAGGCCGCTGGTGTAGGTGCTGTGCTCGCTGATCCGGGACAGCCAGAACATGCCGGTCGCGGTGATCGCCGATGCGGCGAGCAGCAGCGGCCGGGCGCCGATCCGCGGCACCAGCTGGGAGCTGACCCCGGCCATCAGCATGATGGTGGCGACCATCGGCAGGTAGGCCACGCCGGTCTTCAGCGGGCTGTAGCCCCAGACGGTCTGCACGAAGATGGTCAGGAAGAAGAACATCCCGAACATCGCCGTGCCGACGCACAGCATGATCAGGTAGGCGCCTGACCTGCTCCGGTTGCTGAAGATCCGCAGCGGCATCAGCGCGTGCGAACTGCGGGCCTCGATGATGACGAACGAGACCAGCAGCACGACCGCTGCCGCCAGCGAGGCGACGACCTTGGTGTCGCCCCAGTGCGAGACGCCGTTGGGGGTGGTTGCCGCGCTGGACAGCCCGTAGACCAGGGCGGCGAGCCCGAACGTCGCGGTGATCGCGCCAGGCAGGTCGAACCGCCGGCCGCGGAGCCGCTCGGACACGCTGAGCGCCCTCGGCGCGATCAGCGCCACCGCGATCCCGATCGGGACGTTCACGAACAGCACCCACCGCCAGGAGAAGTACGTGGTCAGCAGGCCGCCTGCCAGCAGGCCGACAGCCGCTCCGCCGATGCTCATCGCGGCGTAGACGCCCATCGCCCGGTTACGCGGCGGACCCTCCGGGAACGTGGTGGTGACCAGCGACAGCGCGGTCGGTGCGACGATCGCGCCGCCGACGCCCTGCAGCGCCCGGGCAGCCAGCAGCCATGCCTGGGTCGTGGCGAACCCGCCGAGCAGCGAGGCTACCGAGAACAGGATGATGCCGGCGATGAAGACCCGCCGGCGGCCGAGAATGTCCCCGGCCCGGCCGCCGAGCAGCAGCAGCCCGCCGAAGGTCAGCGCGTAGGCGTTGACGACCCACTCCAGGCCAGAGCCGGAAAAGCCCAGCGCGGTCTGGATATGCGGTAGGGCGACGTTGACGATCGTCGCGTCGAGTACCACCATGAGCTGCGCGGTGGCGATGACGATAAGGGCCAGGCCGAGATGGCGATGAGCGGGGGCGGCGGCATCGGCGGGTATGTCGTCGATCGCGACGCCGCCGCCTGGTATCGCCATCTGCTCACTTTCTGGCGTTCTGGCAGACATCAATTCTCCTTTGTAACGTGCGCCGCTTGGCCCGCGCTTGAGGCCGTGCTGATCTGGCGCGGGGGCCGTCCGGCCCTGCGTTCTTCTTAAGTCGTGGGGTCTAGTGATGGGTGATGACGGCGGTGGCCGGGGTCAGGGGCCAGCGGTCAGAGGTCAGGCGAGGCCAGCGGAAGCAGTGCCCACTGCGACATCCACCTCCCCCGCGGGCGTCGGGCCATAAGGCGCGTCGTCGTCCGGGGCGACGGCACTCCCGGCGCTGGCCATCTTGCGCAGCAAGGTCAGCAGCTGCTCGCGCTCGTGGATATCAAGGACACTGCTCCATGGCATCACGGCAGCGAGCTCACGCTCCATCCGCTGCCTCATCTCGACGCCCGCGCCGGTGAGAACGATGTTCCTGATCCGCCGGTCGCCGGGATGGGCCTCGCGGCGGGCAAGCCCGCGCTTCTCCAGCCCGTCCGCGATCACCGTCACGAACGACGGATCGCAGTGCAGGCGCCGGCCAAGTTCCTTCATGGCCATCGGGCAGTCGAGCGTGTGCAGCGCCTTGATGAAGAAGCTCGGGAACGAGAAGCGCTGCGCGAGCCGCTCACCGTGCGCCATGAGCTGGGTGATGAGCTCGGCTAGCGAGTTGAGGATCTCCGTGTCCAGTTGCTCGGAGCGTCCGTTCCCGTCCATGCCGCCTGCCCTCTGCCCTTCCCGGCGCCGCGATCTTAGGGTGCCGCGGTGCCTGAGCTTCTCAATGGTTGAGTAGCTCAACCATACGGGCAGAGATTTAGCAAGTCAACTTTTTATTTCATGAAGCTCCGAGCTGCTCCGACTCGCGCCCAACCGCCCGCCGTCCAGCCGAGTCTAAGATGCGTGAACTCCGATTCCGCGCCGGCCGGCGGCACCGGCCCGGATCGGCAGGCTGAGCGCAGCCGCCGGCCGTCGCGTCGCACCGTGCTGCTTGCCGCCGCGATAGCTGGTGGCGGCGGGGCGGCCGCTGCCATCATCGAGGCAGCCAGGCCCTCGGATTCCGGTGGGGCAGCGGGCGGGCGCTTGGCCAGCTCGGCACCGGGTGGCGCCGGACGCAGCCGCGGCACGCCGGGCACCCGCCGGCCGCATGGCGCAGGCCCGTCCCCGGCGGACTGGTCGGCGCTGGCCGGCGAGCTGTCCCCGGCCCTGCTGATCCGCCCGGGTGAGCAGGGTTATGGTCGCGCACGGCTGCTGTTCGACCCGCGCTTCGATCAGATCCGGCCCGCTGGCATCGCCTACTGCCGCACGGCGGCCGACGTGAGCGCGTGCCTGTCCTTCGCCCGCCGGTTCGCCGTGCCCGTCGCCGCGCGCTCCGGTGGCCACAGCTATGCGGGCTGGTCGTCGGGCACCGGCCTGATCGTGGACGTGACGCAGATGGCCTCGTTCCTTGCCGTCGGCGACACCGTCCGGGTTGGCACCGGCATCCGCCTGATCGACTTCTACGCCCAGCTCGCTGCCCGTGGCCTCGCCGTGCCAGGCGGCTCTTGTGCGACGGTCGGCATCGCCGGGCTGACCCTGGGCGGCGGTGTCGGCGTCCTCGGCCGGGCACTTGGCCTGACCTGCGACAACCTTGAGGCTGTGCAGATCGTCACCGCAGACGGCCGGCTGCGTGACTGCAATGCCCGCGACAACGCCGACCTGTTCTGGGCCTCCCGGGGCGGTGGCGGTGGCAACTTCGGTGTCGCCACATCGATGACTTTCGGCGCGCACCGGCTGTCCTCGCTGACCCTGTTCTTCCTCTCCTGGCCGTGGTCGCAGGCCGAGCAGGTGCTGTCCGGGTGGCAATCATGGGCGCCCTATCAGGGCGACGAGCTCTGGTCGAACCTGCACCTGTCCGCCGCGCCCGCCGCGCCCGTCCCGCTCTCGGTCCAGGTTGGCGGCACGTTCCTTGGCAGTCCGGCCGATGCCTCCGCGGCGCTGGAGAAGCTGACGGCGGCGGTCGGGCCTGCGCCGTCCGGCGGGCCTTTCGAGGCGTCGTTCCTCGCGGCCATGCTGGCGGAAGCAGGCTGCGCTGATCTGACCGTGCCGGAGTGCCACCTGCCCTGGCAGGCGCCGCGGGGCCAGCTCGCACGGCAGCCCGAGTTCGCCAAGTCCGACTTCTTCACCAGGCCGCTGCCGCCGGCGGGCATCAGGACCTTGCTGGCAGGCGCTGAGCAGTTCCTCCGCATCGGCGCGGCGGCGGAGGCGACCGGTGCCATCGCGTTGGACGCCTGCGGCGGCGCGATCAACCGGGTTCATCCGGCGGATACCGCCTTCGTGCATAGGGACGCGCTGTACCTGGCCCAGTACACGACGACCTGGGCACCGGGCCCGCAGCGCGGGGGAGCGGCAGGCCGGGTAGTGAACGGCGGAGCGGCACGGCAGCGAAGATGGCAGCGCGCGCTGCACGCGTCGATGCGGCCATACGCGAGCGGGCAGGCCTACCAGAACTACATCGACCCCGACCTGGCAGACTGGCGGCAGGCATACTACGGCGCCAATTACCAGCGGCTGGCACGGGTCAAGGCGGCCTATGACCCAGACCGGCTTTTCCGGTTCCCGCAGGGGATTTCTCCGGCCAGCTAACGTCGGGTCCGCCCGCCGGTCCCGCCCATGGCCGCTTCCGCCGGGCCCGGTTTGCCTGGGCCGGTTTTTGCCGGGCCGGTTTTTGCCCTGGCCGGTTTTTGCCCCGGCCGGTTCCGCCGAGTACGGGTCCGGGCCCTGTTTGCCTGGGCCGGTTTTTTGCCAGGCCGGTTTTTGCCCGGGCCGGTTCCGCCGAGTACGGGTCCGCCGGGCCCTGTTTGCCTGGGCCTTTTTTGCCCTGGCCGGTTCCGCCGAGTACGGGTCCGCCGATGTGGTGAATCCCGCTATCGATCACCACCGATGGTGACCGATCCCGCGATTCACTACAGGCGCTAATGGCGGATGAGGTCCCGCACCACAATCACAGCGAGCACGAGCATGGCGATGGCGAAAAGCCCGCTGCGAAGCCTGGTGCGCCGGTATCCGGGCAGCCGTCCGCGGGTAGCCCGCAGGTCACCGTGCGCCGCATGGGCGCGGTTGGCGTGCCACCCCATCAGGGCACCCACGACCAGGACAATAAACGCAATTACCGCAGCGGCTGGTCCCATCACTATGACCCTCCCCGGGTATTCCAACCCCGGGCAGATTCTGTCGTAGAAGCGGCTTGTGACGCCAGTAAGCGCGCCGTTCATGCGGTTATCCAGCTGCACTGGCTGACGCGCCGAGCCGAGTGCGGCTGCCCCCCGGCGGCTGGCAGGATTGGCCGGGACCGGCCAGGCTGGCGCTAAGGCCTGCAGGATTTGGGGCGGGCCCGGCAGATATGCCATGACGAGAGAGAGGCGCCGCGCATGAAAGACGCGTTGACGGCAGGAACCATCAGCATTGCCGGGCATGGCGGGGATGAGATCGAGGCTTATCTCGCGCGCCCGCTGCACCCGGGCCCGTTCGGCGGCGTCGTCGTGATCCACCACATGCCCGGCTACGACGAGCCGACGAAGGAGATCACCAGGAGGTTCGCCGCACACGGCTACGCGGCGCTGATGCCGAACCTGTACCACCGGGACGCTCCCGGCGCGAGTCACGACGACGCGGCAGCGGCAGCGCGGGCCAAGGGCGGCGTCCCCGACGAGCGTCTCGTCGGCGATGTCGGCGGCGCCGCTGCCTGCCTGCGGGCGCTAGATGGCTCGAACGGCAAGGTAGGAGTGATCGGATACTGCTCCGGCGGGCGGCAGTCCTTCCTCGCGGCGTGCAGCCTCCAGCTCGATGCGGCCGTGGATTGCTACGGGGCCTTCATCATCAACGCACCGCCCGAGGGAGTGTCGCTGAAGGTGAAGTCGATCGTCGGACTCGCCAAGGATCTGTCCTGCCCGCTGCTCGGGCTTTTCGGGGCCGATGACCAGTACCCGGCCCCGGCGGAGACGGCAGCTCTGGCCGAGGAGCTGACGGCGCTCGGGAAGGCGCACGAATTCCACACTTATGACGGTGCCGGGCATGCGTTTTTCTCCGTCAACCGGCCGTCTTACCGGGTCGAGGCCGCGAACGACGGCTGGGCGAAGATCTGGGACTTCTACGGCCGTTTCCTGGCTAGCTGAGGAGCTCGCATGTGCACTTATCTCACCGAGAAGATCGGGGTCACCGGCAGCGGGAAGGGCCCGGCGGGCTGGTTCACGCTGAGTAACGTCAGCGTTTACTTCGACCATCCGCAGCACGCCCAGGCTGAGCACACGCTCAATATCGACTTCCTGAATCCGGGCCAGGGGCCATCGGCGCGTGTCACGGTGGAACTTACCGGCGAATCGGCCCGTGCGCTGGCGCGGGCCATCCAGGTAACCCTGGACGCCGCGCCGCCCGGGCTGAGCTGACCCGGTCCGCCGTGATCCCGGTAGCGGCACCGTGATCCCGGTAACGGCACCGTGATCCCGGTAGCGGCACGAGGCAGAACCCGGAGCCCGGCAACGAACCCCGCGGACCGCTTCCGTTCGGCTTTGTCGGCAGGTCGTGCCAGTATCGGGGCAAAGCGGCGGAGGCGGTGGCGGTGGCATGAGATTCCGGGTCGGACGAGAGGCGCTGGGCGAGGCGGTGGCGTGGGTGGCGCGAGCCCTGCCGTCCCGCCCGGTCGTGCCCGTGCTGGCCGGGCTGCTGCTCGAAGCAGGGGACGGACTGGTTCTGTCCTGCTTCGACTACGAGGTGTCCGCGCGGGTGCGCCTCGACGCCGACGTGGCGGAGCCGGGAACGGCGCTAGTACCGGGCCGGCTGCTTGCCGAGATCACCAGGAGCCTGCCGAGCCAGTCGGCTGAGTTCACCTCGACGGCCGACGCGGTCAACCTGACCTGCGGCAGTGCCGAGTTCATGCTGGTCACGCTGTCGGCGGAGGATTTCCCTGCACTGCCGGAGCCGCTGGCGGCGGCCGGCACGGTGGATGGCGGGCTACTGGCCGCCGCGGCCGGGCAAGTGGTGCCAGCGGCCAGCCGGGATGACACGCTGCCGATGCTGACCGGCGTATGCATGGACTTCGACGGTGATGCGATCACGCTCGCCGCCACCGACCGCTACCGGCTGGCCGTGCGCGAGATTCCGTGGGCGCCTGCCGACCCGGCAGTGCGAGCCGCCGCGCTGGTCCCGGCCAGGACGCTGGCGGACGTCGCGAGGACCATGGCGGCGGGAGTTCCGGTAACGATTGCCTTCGGTGCCAGCGGTGCCGGGAGCGATTCGGCCGGGGCCACGCCGCGGGGGAGCGACCGGCGGGGGAGCGGCGAGCCGCGGCCCGCCGAGGGCATGATCAGCTTCGAGGGTGGCGGCCGCCGGCTGACCGCGCGGCTGATCGCTGGCGAGTTCATCAGGTACCGCTCCAGGTTCCCCGCCGAGTTCGGCTGCCGGGCGGAGGTTCTCGCGGGCCCGTTCACCGAGGCGGTCAGGCGTGTGTCGCTGGTCGCCGAGCGGGCCAGCCCCGTCCGGCTGGCGTTCGGCTCCGGAGTCGTCGTGGTGGAGGCGCAGGCGGAGGGGCGGGCGCGCGCTGTCGAGACGGTGGCCGCTGACTTCGAGGGCGACGAGCCCGTCATCTCCTTCAATCCGCATTACCTGCTCGACGGCCTTGGTGCGGTGGCCGTGGAGGCCACGGCGCGTGCGGTGGCCCCGCCCGGCGACGGCAACAGCGAGGCGGCGTCGGCGTCCAGCGGGCGGATCAGGATTGAGTTCACTAGCCCGGCCAAGCCGGCGCTGATCACCTGGGCAAACGATGCGAAGCCCGCGGCAGGCGAGCAGAACGGGTCAGCCGATGGTGAGCGGGCGGACCCGGCCGACGGTGGGCGGCCGGACCCGGCGGACGGTGGGCGGCCGGACCCGGCGGACGGTATTCCAGGGGCCGCGGGGGGCCGTTCCGGCGTTCCGGCGTTCCGCTACCTCGTGGTCCCGCTCAGGGTTCCGGCCAGGACCTGAGTCGTCCGGCGGACTGGACCAGCGCGGTGATGATCAGGAACGGCCGCGCCGCCAGAGGCGCCTGAGCAGGCCGCGGATGACCCCGAGGGCGACCAGGAAGATCGCCAGCTTGCCCGGGAACGGGAAAATCCGGAGCATGGGGATCCACATGATCAGCAGCCAGACCAGCAAGGCGGCAAGCAGCACAGGGCGGAACCGCGGGCCACCGTGGTATCCGCGCTGGTAACCCGATCGCTGCCAGCCGCCGCCTGGCGCGCTCCGCGGCATCGGCGGCGATGGTGATGGCGATGGCATGGCGGCATGCGGCAGGTCATGGGTGACCTGGTTCAGCTCGCGCTCGGTCGTGGCGGCTAGCGCCGCGCTGAGGCGCTCGTTGAATTCGTCGAGGGTCAGCCGGCCCTGGGCGTAGTTCTCGCGCAGCCGCCCAGCGGTCGCGTCGCGTTCGGCATCGCCGACGCGCAGGTCCGGTCCTGGCGCCATCTGTTCCTCCCGTGCCCGAGCCTATCGAGCTGTTAGCAAGACGATATATCTCGAAGTGATCAACAGCAAGTCCCAGGGACCGGTCCTGGCCGCTGAATCACTGTTTCACTGCTCGCACCCAAGTATGGGCCGCGGCTGCGACCAGGCGCGGCCGCATGGCATCTACTGGGTAGAGATGCAGGCGAGAGAGGCAGTCGTCGCTAGCCTCTCGCTCGCCGTGCTGCCCGGCCGGCTCGGGCCGAGTTCCCCGGCGGCCTCCATAGGGCAGGACGGCAGCGCCGCCGCCAGCGTGGGCGTCCAGCCGGGAACCGTTCTTGCCCAGATGCGCCCGCCAGCCGGTCAATTCAGGAAGTAGCCGCTCCCGCCGGTCTGCGGGTTGGTGATCTCGGCCTGAACCGGGATGGCCCCGGCGTGGGCGAATACCAGCGTGAGGGTGATCTCGGTGCCACCGCGCATCGGGCCCGCGCCGGTGATCAGGAGATGAAAGCTGTTGGGCACAAACCGGATGGTGCCTCCGGCGGGAATACCGATATCGGGCACGGTCCGCATCGTGGCCGACCCGCCACGGACCGGGGCACGGAACGTGACCCGGCCGCCATCGCTGGTCCGCGCGGAGATCAGCCGGTCGGCAGCGCCGTTGTTCTGGATCACCAGGTAGGCGTCGGTCACCCCGCCCGCGGCGGGCTGCGGGATGGAGGCCGTCCCCACCTCGATCGCAGTGGTCGCGCTGGCGGCCTGATTGCAGCCGGCCAGGACCGCGCTTCCGGCTGTGACGACGCACGCGGCGATCGCCGCGCGGGCCGCTGCACTCGCCCGGCGCGAACCCAGGCGGGTTCCGCGCGGGACGCCAGTTTCCAGCATGATCCCTTACCTACGCGCGTCAGTTCCGGGTGCCCATGGTTTCACGGCGGCCGGCCAGGCAGCTGACCGGCCCGGCCGGACGTGCCCGTTCGCCGGATGTGCCCGTTCAGCGGGGAATGCGCGCTGGCCAGGAAACGGCCGGGCCGCCCGGGCCTGCACGGGCGGCTCAGCCTCGCTGGACTCATTAGAGGGCTTAGACGGCACGGCCGTCATGATCGAGTCAATTGCGGGGTTGGCGGATCAGCTCCTGGGTGCGTGGGTGATGGCCGGTCAGGCCGCGAGATGGGCTTGGCTGGCCAGGTCGTCGAAGGCGGCCTGGTAGGCGCGGGCGGCGGTGCGCAGCCGGGAGGGTGCGGGCGGGCTGGGGTCGGTGAGCTCGGCCAGCCCGGTGCGGAGCAGGTGGTCGTGGGCGCGGGTGAACAGCAGGGCCTGGTGCAGCCCGGTGTCGGTGACCTGGTAGCGGCGGGTGCGGGGGATGCGCTGGATGAGCCCGTGCTCGCGGAGGCGCCTGAGGTCGTAGGTCATCTTGCCGGCGGTGATGTCCTCGGGCGTTTTGCCGAGGAGGGGCGCGATCAGGGTGCGCAGCTCGCGGTTGGTGAACCCGCGGGGCAGTAGCCGGTGGATGAGCAGGGCCTGCAGGAGCGCGTGCACGCGGGGGTCGCCGAAGCGCAGCCCGGGGATGCGGTTTCCGTCGTCGTGGATGATGGGGGCGGTCAGGCTGGTGAAGGCCTGGGCGCCGCGGACTGGGTCGTGGCTGATGCGCTGGACGCCGAGCAGGCGCCGGTTGGCGGTGAAGCCGATCTGCCGCAGGGCGGGCAGGTTCGTCAGCCGTTTGGACAGCCCGAAGTCGCGGGTGTCGTTGATCGTCATTTCCGTTCTGATGGCTTTGCCCAGCTTGTGGTACTGCTTGATCTTGGAGTGCTTGTAGTCGGCGTGCAGGGACGGGGTGACCCCGTTGGTGATGACGCGGGTCCGGAACCGGCCGGGGGTCTTGCGCTTGCGGCCGGCCAGGATGCGGCGGCCGAAGACCAGGCTGATCTGGTCGGGCCGGCCGATGTCGAGGTTGTCGCGCAGCACCTGCTCGAAGAAGATCCGCCCGGACAGCGGGGCGTCGAGCATCTGGGTGAGGGAGAACTCCGCCTGCAGGACCGACAGCTCATAGGCGTACCCGGCGGCCTCGTCAGCGGCGGTGAACGGGTTCGGCAGGATCGCCAGCCACTTGCGGGCCAGCGCCTCGATGTGCGCGGGGCCGAGGCTGTCGCAGAGCGCCTGCAGCGCGGGCACGTCACCGCAGGCGGCGAACCCGTTGTCCAGCGCCTCGAAGCTGATCCCGGCCTTGGCGGCCTGCCGCTTGGCCCACTCGTTGCCGTTGATGCACAACTTGGCGGTGAACGGGAAGTAGGTGCTGAACTTGACGAAGAACGGGCCGAAGTCAGCGTCCACGCAATAGAAATAGAAGAAGTTGATGAACGCGCTCGCCCGCACCAGCCAGGCATAGGAGCCGCCATCGGCGTGGTGGCGGCGCTGGGTCCGCCACACGCTGGACTTCTCCTGCGCCCGGCCCGCATACAGCACCCCCTCGGCGGCGGTGAACCCGGCCAGCATCCGCTGAGTGACCTCGTCCTTGCGCTGCCCCTTGGCGAAATGCACCAGTTCCAGGCCGCGGGCGGCGACGAAGTGGTGAATATCGGCGACGAACGCCTTGCTCATCGGATCCATCAGCGCCGTGGAGGCATACACGTTCCCGCGGTGCCTGGTGAAGAACCCCGCCACCCCGCCGCCATAAGCCAGCCGGGGCTGCCAGAGGTTGAGGTACATCCGGTCGATGCTCTCCACCTCGAAGGTCACGTGATCGGAAAGGACATCGGCCACGGTGCGCGGTAGCGTCATGGAAGGCTCCGGTCAGGCACAGGCTGCAAGGCCACCCACTGCCAGCAGGCGGTCATCGACGCGACACAGCGTGCCAGCGTCCAGCACTGGCCGGAGCCCCTTTCACCTGCATCAGCCAGAACAAGCACGCCTCGTCGGGCTGGGGCGAAGCCCGGCTAGTGATCGCTTGCAGGACCGGGGCGTCCGGTCACTAGCTGCTGAGGGTCAGCCTCGATCCACCGCGTAAATTCAGGCGATCGTTTTCAACGGGCCGGCCGTAGGACCTGATCTTGGGGGAGGCGGTACGCCGGGCCCATGTAACATGCCGGGCCGCCATGGCGGAGGTCGTCCCGGGCTCGTGGCGCGGCTTGTACCACACGCTCGGGCACCAGCTGAGGCGCCCGGCTGATGTCCGGATCGACCGAGCGCCTTCTTCGGCAGGATAGCGGCTGAGCTTCCAGCTTGACTACGGGCTGAGCTTCCAGCAGATTAGGCGGCATGACTGCAGAGAAGGTCCGCGAGGATCGCATCCGCCGCATGCTGGCCCGCCAGGGCTACGCGCTCACCAGGTCCAACCGCCGTGACCCCCGTGCCTGGGATTACGGGATCTACATAATCACGCACATGCTGGCGAGCGGGGCCGACTCCGGGCGCGTCGCCGGATACTGCGAATCGCTGGACGAGGCCGAGAGGTGGGCGCTCGAAGGCGACCGGGCCGCGGAGCTGGAGGACGCATCGTACCGCCCGGAAGAGGACTGGGAGGAGATCGGCACAGTCACGGTCGGCGCAAACTGGGTCGCTCAGCTCGGCGGCGGCGCGGGCGACGGCCCGCACGTCATGAAGGTGCTCCGCCACAAGGACCGCAATATCCGGTTCATCAAGCTCGATGACGCGCCCGCGTATCTGGCCAGGCTGCCTGCGCCTGCCGACGTTCCCGCCGGCAAAGTGGTGGTTCACAACCAGGTGACGCCTACCCGCCAGCTCGGCTCCCGCGGGTTCCGCGCCTGGCTGGCCAAGTCAAGCGAGGAGTTGGAGGCTTGCCCGTGCGGCTGGGCGCCGGAGCTGGGCACGCATTATCGGGTGGTCGGCAAGAGCTGACCCTTACCGAGGCGCCCCGATGGCTACGGCTGCCGGGGCGCCGCTTTGCAGGCTGGGAAGCGTGCGCGGTGTCAGCGGCCTGTGGTTTGCTTGCCGACGCGGCACGCAGGACGTGCCGGTTTCCGGCGAGGCCGTCGAAGATCTCGCCGACCCGATCGCCAGGGCTGAGCGGCTGCGCGAAGGTCCGGCCGGTGGACCCTGACGTGGCCCTGGCCGAACTCCGCGGGCTGAGCCGCCAGCACGAGGCCGGCGGGCTCGATGGGAACGGCACCTCACGCATGGCGGAACTGATCGACGGGCTTGCCTAACGGAACCGGATGCCGGTCACGGGATGCAGCTCGATGCCATTTGGCGCCTGCCCGGTCACGTTGTGGATCTCATCGAAGAAGCCGAGCCCGAGAACGCTGATCCGCCGGTTCAGGAAGTGCCATGAGGTGGTGACCGGGTAATGGTTCGTGAACCTGGACCTGGCGACCCTGATGGCCCTCTTCCACAGGGAGGACCTCGCCACGCAGCCAGGCCTGGGGATCTCGGCGATCATGGTCTTGCCCGCGCTGTTCTTCAGGACGAGGTGAATGTCGCCATCGTCCTCCAGCCGGAACTGGGTCAGGCGCGCCCTCAGCCGGTAGGTGTGCCGCTCGGCGCCCCGGAACCGGCGGTCCTGGTGACCGGCGAAGGACGACGGCGCGGTGCGCGCCCGCAGGTAGCGGATGGTCGTGTGGACCACCGTCTTATTCACCTTGCGCCGGTCCGCATCGGAACCGGTCTTCACCGGCCAGCGCCAGACGCCGCACGACGTGGCCGCGTGGATCCCGGGAACAGCCACTGGCGCGGCACTAGCCGGAAGAGCCAGCCAAAGTGAGAGGCCGGGAATCGCGAGAATCCCGGCCAGGGCGGCGATGACCTTGCGCATCGTGATCATTCCCTCTCGCTCGACGGGCGGCCCGCTTTCATTTGTTCTGCCGCTCCCCGGCACGGTACGCCACCACTATCAGGCCGCGCGGCACACTCGCGGCGCTCGGGTTTGTTCGTGCGCACCTATCGAGGTGACCACGGCCGGATCTGGCCGTCGCTGCCGAACACCCGCCTGGGCACGTCCGGGTAAGCCTCCGGCGCTTCGAGCGGTACCAGGCTCTCCGCCTGGACCTCGACAATCTTGTGCCGGTGCCGGGGCGGATCGCCGGTCGTCTGCACCCAGGACACCCAGGTGTGCCACGATCCGTCGCGCTCGTGCTGCCGCCATTCCAGCAGGTGCCCGGCCTCGCCGCCGGACATCTCGACCAGCGGGGGGCCCAGGGCTTGCCTCGTTCCCCCATGCCCGCCAGTATTACGAACGCGTATTCGATAAGTCGAGAGAGGAGCCGGGCATCCCGGCCGGCGTGCCGGCATGGCTACGAGCACGCCACGCCGGGGCACCCGGCTGCTTCTCCGGTCAGCCTGCCGGCCGCGCCATCGCCCGCGACAGGGCACTGACGAGGGCCTTGTCCTGGACAATGGGCGGCCCGGATGGTTCGCCGCCCATCTCCGCGAGGCGGTGCAGCATCCCGGGTCGCCGCCGCCCGCGGACCTTGCCTGCTGTCATCCGCGGCACATCACGCCGCGTCTATTACGCATCACGTCAGGAGGCCGACCTATGGGAAGGCACTCAGGAGGGCCCGACGGCCCATTCCAGCACCAGCCTGCCGGTCAGTACGAGGCTCCCGGCCAGAAGCAGCCGCCCCGGAAACGGCGCAACGGGCGCAACGTCATGCTTGGCATCGACGGCGCGATCGCCGTGATCCTCGGGATCACCTTCGCCGCATTAGCCATCGGCGCCAGCGGGCCCGGAGCAGTCACGGCAGTCCGGTACTCCTCCGCGCAGCAGGTGATCGCTGCCCTCGATCACGGGAACCTGCGCTGCGTTGGGGCCCAATACAGCACCCCCCCGGTGGTCTCGGGGGCCACCTCGGAGGCATCCTGCAATTTCAGCGCCTCGGAAACCCGTTCATCGACGTCTTCCCAGGCACCGTCACGACTGCGATGGTGCTGCGCAACTCCGTCTCGACTGGCACCGAGAAGATCTGGAGCGACGTCGGCCCGAACTGGTGGGTCCAGACGACCCGCGCCTACGTGAAGCGCGTCCATAAGATTCTCGGCGGCCGTGTCGTCGGGGGCCCGTGGCATCCGCCCTCCGCGTCCCAGCCTGCACCAGCGCCGGCCACATCCGCCCCGGCCGCACAGCCTCCGTCAGTTTCGTCCGGCGCTTGCCGGAAGAGGTTCACCAGATGGATCAAAGGTGACGTCCGTTATGAGATCTACAGCATTGAGGACTCGCTGACCTCGTTCAACCAGGCGTCGAGCGTCTATACGGCCGTCACGTTCCTGGACGTCGCCGCAATGGGGGCACGGCTCGCTGGGCATTGGCCGATACCGGCGTACGCTGACCCGGGCGGATACTGGCAATTGTACCTCGGCGATATCCGGCAAGCCGCGCGCGACGCGGGGACTCCTCCCGCCGCGGCAGCTGCGGGGAGCGTGCCCGAGACGGCGAGCGCCGACGCCCAGCAGATGCAGTCCGACCTCAGCAGCCTCATCTCCGAGCTGAAGCAGACGATCCATAAGAATCCATTCGGTTAAAGCCGGCTCCGCCGCCGCTATCCCAGCTAGCCAGATGTCAATTCCCAGCCTGCCGGAGCATCTGGTATGACCCCCTCACTATCCGGCGACGCCGGCCAGCTGCCCGAACAGCTCGAAGCTGACCATGCCGAAGAGCTGCGTCCAGGCGATCAAGGGCCCTGGCCAGCACCGGGCCGGGGACTCCGCATGACATCAGGCGGGCTCGCGGGTGCGTAATACCAGGTCATGGGACTAGGAACTGCGCGTCAGCGACACTGTACTTAGTAGAGAGCAATGCTCTCAACGCAGGCGCCCGGGGTATCCCGGCCCGGAGCAGCTGAAAAGGAGCCTTCGATGACCGCCGACTCCGCCCCCCGTAACATCCAGCCGAAGGGCGCGATGACTCGCCTCTTCAACAGGAGCGTCGAAGGCCTGACCCGGCATGGGATCAGCATCTGGGGCA
This sequence comes from Streptosporangiaceae bacterium, assembly GCA_035299845.1. Taxonomy (GTDB): domain Bacteria; phylum Actinomycetota; class Actinomycetes; order Streptosporangiales; family Streptosporangiaceae; genus Palsa-506. The sequence goes on along the minus strand of DATGVY010000582.1, from coordinate 3,525 downwards.
GCCGCGTCCTGGCCGTGCGCGGCCGCAGCAGCGGCCAGTGGCGCACCACCCCGGTGAACCCGCTCACCCATGATGGCAAGAGGTATCTGGTCGCGCCGCGCGGGCACACGCAGTGGGTGCGGAACATGCGGGTGGCCGGCGGCGGCGAGCTCCGGGTCGGCCGTCGGGTCGAGCGGTTCACGGCTACCGAGCTGGCCGACGAGCAGAAGCCGGATGTGCTTCGCGCTTACCTGAGGCGGTGGAAGTTCGAGGTCGGCATATTCTTCGACGGGGTTGGCCCCGGCGCCTCCGATGAGCAGCTGCTCGCGATCGCGCCTGGTTACCCCGTCTTCCGCATCACCGGGCAGTAGCCCGCCAGGCTGGCCGGCTACAGGGTCAGCGCGAGGGTGGCGCCCTTCGCGTCGAGCAGCCGGTGATAGCCCGGGGTGCCGGGAAAGTTCGCAAGCTCACCACGGGCGCGGGCGACCGGGCCGGCTGGCCCGGCAAGGGTCAGGCCGTCGGCGCCGACCGCGATCAGTTCTCCCTCCCGCCGCAGCAGCACCGGCCCCTGCTGGCTGGCGGAGATGGCCGTCCGGCCCGCCCCGAGGCCGTCGAGCACGTCCTGCGGGCTGTCGCCCGCGCACTCCACCCAGGTGGTCGGCGAACCCGGCAGCGCGACATCGCCAGGCCGGTGCCAGTCGCTTCCGCCTACCGGGATCGCGCCGGGATCCCAGGCCAGCCACCAGGCGAGTGGCATGGTCCAGCTCAGGTCGAGCCAGCTCCAGTGCCAGAGCTCGACCAGCGGGGGCCGGCGATTCATGGGCATCGTCCAGCTCACGTGCCCGCCGATCGGATGATTGATGGACATCAGACCGCCGCGCCGCTCCGTTGCGGCGAGCCAGTCGTCGGCCGGCCCGCGGAAATCGATCCAGCCGACGTCGCCGAGCGCGCTAGCGTGACCGGTATCGGTCGTTACCTCCTGGCCAGGCACCAGCGTGATGCCGTACCGGTCGGCGGCAGCCGGGAGTTCCGCGTGATGGCTGACCGTGTTGTGATCGGTGATCGCAGCGAAATCGAGGCCGCGCTCGGCGACGAGACGGGCAACGCCGGCGACGGGCAGGGCGCCGTCCGAGTGCATCGTGTGCAGGTGCAGGTCGCCAGCCAGCCAGCGCCGCCCGTCACTAGCCGGCAGCACGCGGCGGGGCGGCCGGTCCGTCAGTGGCGGGGAAGCGGGCACGGGATCAGGCCGCAGGACACCGCGCGAGGTGGTGACCTCCGCTGTCAGGCTGTATCCGGTCCCGTCGGGCGCTAGGCGGTACAGGCCGATGATCACGTGCCAGGTGCCTGGCTCAAGCTCGCCGGGCAGGTAGCCGGGCGTCGCCGCGTCCGCCGCGATGACGAATGATCGCCGCGCGCCCCCGGACCAGCCGCGGAACCCGTCAGGCCCGATGCAGCCGAGATCAAGCACGGCCCCCGGCCCTTCGTAATCCAGCTCGACGCGGATCCCGCATGCTCCCGGCGGCACCTCCACCGGCAGGTAGTGCCAGGCAGACGCGATGCGGTGCTCCAGGGTCCAGCGGCCATGATGCCGTGTCTGTGCCATATGCCTATCTGACCAGACTCAGCGGGCCGGGCGCCGAGGGCGCTGCCCGCCCGGATCCGCCGCCCGGAACGACACCGGATAGCCTCCCGTGGTGATCCCGATGGCCAGCGCCATGATGGCTAGGCTCGCCTCCAGCGGCCAGGCACGGATAGCCGGCGCTGCGGTCGCTGGCCGGTCATTCCGGCGGCAGCGCCCTAGCCGCCAGAATCGACGCAGGAGTTGAAGGATGCGGTATCCGTGGTCACCCAGACCTGGTTGCGGCCGGAGTGCTTGGCGCGATAGAGGGCGGCATCGGCCGTTGCCAGCAGTTCGGTGAGCTGACTTCCGGTAGTGCTCAGTGCGGCGACCCCGATGGAGACGGTGAGACTGATGGTCTCGGAGCCTGCCTTGTCGGCGACCTCGATGGGCGTCTCGGCGATGTGTGCCCGGATGCGCTCGGCGACGCGGCGGGCGTCCTGCACACCGGTCTGCGGAAGCAGGAGCGAGAATTCCTCGCCACCGAAACGTCCGACTAGGTCGTATTCGCGCAGGAAAATCTTGATAGTGCTCGAGATAGCCCGCAGCGCCCTATCGCCAGCGAGATGGCCGTACGTGTCGTTGACGGACTTGAAGTTGTCGATGTCGATCAGCGCCACGGCCAGCGGCGTCGATGTGCGAGTGGCGCGTGTCACTTCCGCGCCAGCCTCGCGTTCCCAGGTGGCGGCGTTGAGAAGTCTTGTCTTGGAATCGAGCCGGGTGTCGTTGACCAGCTGGGCATGCCGCGATGAGCGCTGCAGCAAGGTGACGAAGGGAGCAGCAAAGGCGATGCTGAAGGGGTTGGTCGCTATGCCGAGCGTCACCAGCACGGCGACGCAGAGTTCGGTCACGTCATTATGGACCTGCTCACGGGCCAGCAGCATCGTGCGCACGCTGGCTGTCAGATCCGAGCCCTTGATGGCCAGCAGCACCAGGCCGTGGTTCACGGCCCACTGCACCAGGCCGCAGGCCGCGACGGTCAGTATCCACACCAGGGTGTGGATCCCGTCGCCAGGCTGATGCATCAGAGCGATCCGGCTGACAGAGCGGAAGACAAGGGATGCGCTGCCATAGGACAACCCGAGCGCGGCCGCCGTGAAAACTCGCCGATGGACAGGTATCCGAACGACGCGCAGCTGAGTCAGTATGATCCTCAGGATTGGCGCGACCATCGCATAGAACGGGGGAAGCAGGATCGCGATCGGCAGCTCCCAGGCCGCGAAGACATCCTTGGTCAGACCGGCGTTCTCGCCCGCACGCCGTGTCATCTCTACGGTCAAGGCGCTGCATGCCAGCAGGGCGACGAACACCGCCAGCTGCTCAGGATGCACGGACGCTGCCGTCCGGGCGGCAGCGCCAATCGCGATCGCATCGAGGGCAGTGACCGAGACGACGAGGATGACGAGCCAGCGGCCAATGCCCCAGACAGGCCACGCCCGGACAGCCGAAGCAGGGCTTGCTACGCCCACGCGCCGGGCCAGGGTCATGCACTCCTCCGTAGCAAACTAGCCAAGCCCTCGATATCCGGGCTTAGCGGTATTGCAGCCTATTGTGGCAGACCTTGTGCGCTCCTGGTCAAGAACCCATCACTCACTGTAAATGACTCGATCCGCGTTCAGTCTACATCGCTCATGGTAACTAGTCGTTACAGTCTGTATTGGATGCTGGGAACTGGAGCTTCGGTCGCCGGAGGCTTGTTGCAGAGAGGAACATGTGATCAGCACGTTGCAGGCCCGCTGCCCAGATGAGTGTGCCTGCATAACAGCAGACGGGAGGGAGGTGCGCGTGATGAGGACTGGCGGCTGGGGCGGCTGAGCGCCCGCGGATGGTGACGTGCCGGGATCGAGCGGAAGGGAGGAGGCGCGCGTGATGAGGACTGGCGGCTGGGGCGGCTGAGCGCCCGCGGATGGTGACGTGCCGGGATCGAG
>DATGVY010000581.1:0-15629 GCA_035299845.1 Streptosporangiaceae bacterium | reverse complement strand
TCTTCGAGTCCAGCCGGCGCCGCAGCGAGTCCGGCGGCAGGATCAGGTTGTACCCAAGTTCCCGGCAGATCTGCTCGGTCTCCTCATCGAAGAACACCATCGCGATCATCGGCACGCCGCCGCGGCGGCGCAGGTGCTCCCGGACCTCCGTATCGCGCAGCAGGTAGTTGTTGATCTGCTCGCTGGACTCGAATTCCACGTACGGGCGGTTCTGCGGAGCGAACACCCGGGGATGCTGGCCGTCCCAGGAGTCGTAGTAGGCGATGTACTGGAAGTTGCGGACCCAGCGGTCGATACCGAGCAGGTTGAACGCCGTCGGCCCGACAAAGTAGATCGGCTGCCGGTTGGTGCGGAAGAACGTGCGGATCTCGGAGATGCCGCCCAGATGGCGACGGCCCGGCGACGCGGCGGAGCCGGCTGGAGGTGTCGTGGCGGTCACGGGGGTCTCCTTAAGGCGCCGGAGATCCGCTGACGTGCGGAGCGCAGCGCGATCGCGGCGATATCGCCAGGCTAGGACGCCAGCGGGCCGCCGTCGAGAAGCGTCTTGCCCCGAGCTTCGCGGCCCCGGCCGCCAACTCGCGGCTGCTCAGATGACGTTCGGGGAGCGGGAATCGCCGCGGCGGCTCAGGCCGGACACGACGCCGGCCAGCCGGCGCCGCCCGCCGCCGGCGCGGTCCCGTCCGGCCAGCACTGCGCCAATGGCATCCAGGGCACGCAGCGTGTCCTGGAGATAAGCCGGGTTCTGCGCCTGCGGCCAGGTGGAGAATTTCACGCAGACCGTGCCGGTGCGGCGGCTGACGTGCAGCATCTGGCCGTGGATTCCCAGGCACAGCAGAACATCGCCCTGCTCGCCGGGGCGGAACCAGAACTGATTGCGGTACCACCCGCCGGGGAACACCGGCTCGGCAGGCGATGCGGCGAACGCGGCCCGCACGTCGGAATCCGCGGCCCAGCCATGCCGCAGCCATTGCGGCGTGACGACAATACGCGTCCCCCCGGCCCCGTCCGGGACCGCTCCTCCGTCCAGCAGCATCTGGCCGAACCGCGCCACGTCGCGGGCGGTGGCGCACAGCCCGCCGTCGTGCACGGCGGTGCCCAGGCCATCGTGCAGCAGGTCGGCGTCGTGTTCGGCGCCCATCGGCGCCCACACCAGGGCGGAAAGTAGCTCGGCCATCGGTGCGCCCGCCGCGCGCTCGCACACCCAGCCCAGCACATCGGTCTCGGCGGAGCGGTAAAGGAACCGTCCGCCATGCGGCGCCTCGGCCTGCAGCGTGGCCAGGAACGGGTAAAGCCCGCGGGGCTCGCCGCCGCGGGAGTCAGGCCGCCATCCGATCCACTCGTCCAGCACCCGCACCTCGGCTTGCGGGTTGGCGTAGTCCTCAAGGAACCTGACACCGCTGCGCATGTCCAGCACGTGCCGCACTCTCGCGCCGGCGTAGCCGCTCGCGGCGAGTTCGGGAACGTAGTCGGTGATCTCGCGATCAGTGTCAAGCTGGCCGCGGTCGATCAGCGCGGCGGCCACGCAGCCCACCACGGACTTCGAGACCGACAGCAGCGCGTGCGGCCGGTCCGGCGCCCCCTCGGGGCCGTACCACTCGCTGACGAGCTCGCCGTCCTGGAGTACCACGTACGCGTCGGTGAACGAGTCGGCGAAGACCGCGCCCACGGTGCCGGCCGACCCGTCGACGCGGGTCAGATCGATGCCGGTCAGATCGGCGGTCGCCGCGGATGCGGGCAGCCCGCGGGCCGGCCCGGCGCCACGCGACACCAGGTAGGTGGGCAGAATCTCGCGGACGTGCCAGTACGCCCAGCGGTTGAAAGGCGGATCCTGCCAGTTCCCGGCCGTGGCCTGTGCACCCTGAACCTGCGGGCCTCCCTCCGGCGACATGAGCCGAATCCTAGCTCACAGCTCGCGCTGCCTCAGGAACGCGCACAGACCCGGTAACCGCCCGCATCCGGGCCGGCCGGTTCCTGGGCGCCGCGCGTTCCTGCGGGTGGGCTAGTGTGCGGATCATGTCCCGAGATGGTGCCGCTACGGCCGCCTCGCTCAACGGCATATCGGAACTCATGACCGGCTTCCCGCCCGCGCCAGACTCGCGGGTCACTCTGGCCAACTGGCAGGAACCGCCCTTCAACCGCTGGGCCTTCCGGCATATGCGGGAGTTCATTCCCACCCATCTCATCCCGGCCGGGCGGCGCAGGCCAGGGCCGCTGCCGGCCTCTCGCCGGCGGATGGGCAACCCGCCAGTGGCGCGCCTCGATGGCAGCGCGGCCACCGTGGCGGACGTGCTGGCCGATACCTTTACCGATGCATTCGTAGTCCTGCACGATGCGAAGGTGGTCGCCGAGCGGTACTACGCGGGCATGACCGCCAGCACCAGGCACCTGCTCATGTCGGTATCGAAGTCGATCGTCGGATGCGTGGCGGGCGTGCTCGCGGACCGCGGCCTGCTTGATCCCCGGACGCTGGTGACGAGCTGCGTGCCGGAGGTCAGCGCCTCGGGATACGCCGGTGCGACAATCCGCGACCTGCTCGACATGCGGACCGGAGTCGCGTTCAGCGAAACCTACACCGCCCCCGACGCCGAAGTCCGGGTGATGGAGCGCTCGATGGGCTGGCGCCCGGCGCGGGCCGGCGACCCGGTCGGCGCCTATGCGTTCCTGGCCGCGCTGGGCGCCGCCGGACCGCATGGCGGTGAGTTCACCTACCGGTCGGCCGACAGCGACATGCTCGGCTGGGTGTGCGAGCGGGTCAGCGGCATCCGCATGGCCGACCTCATCTCCACCATCATCTGGCAGCCGACAGGCGCCGAAGACGATGCCGAAATCACCTGCGACCCGCTCGGCTCCGCCATCCACGATGGCGGCATCTCGGCCACGGCGCGCGACCTGGCCAGGTTCGGGCAGATGCTGCTCGACGACGGGATGTCGCAGGGCCGCTGTGTCGTGCCGGAGACCTGGCTGGCCGACGCCCGCACTCCCGACGCAGGTGTCCGTGAAGCCTTCGCGCGGACCGACAACGAGTCCGTCCTGCCCGGCGGCTGGTACCGGGATCAGTTCTGGTTCGTTCCTGGCCGCAGCGGCCCCGTCCTGGTGTGCCTGGGTATCCACGGCCAGCTGGTCTACGTCGACCGCGCCGCCCGCACGGTCGTGGTCAAGATGTCCTCCTGGCCCGACGCGCAGAACACCGCCTACCTCCTCGACACTCTCCAGGCCTGCGGCGCTATCGCCGCCCGCCTATCGGCCCCGGGCCGGGCGCGCAGTGGACACCGGCCGCGGCCCGGCTAGCGGGCGGGTCCGCTAGTCATCGCAGTCCGCCCGGCTCGGCGGAACGTCCAGGGCCGGGTTGCGGTCGAAGAACCCGAACGGCTTCAGCCAGAACGAGACCGTGTCAGCCGGCATCACCGGCCAGTCCTCCGGCCGGGTGATGTGATGAATGCCGAACACGTACCAGAGCACCACGTCGGTGTTCTCGATGGACCGGTTCTGCGCCGTCCAGGCGGGCAGGCCAGTGTCCCGGTCGCTGAGGTTCGGGAAGTCGCCGCACGGCCACCGCTCGTCCGCGCGGTGCGGGGTGACCCAGAGGGTGTGCCCGATCACCTCGGCGCGCCGGAACGCCGGCGAGGACCGGTCGAGCAGCGGCGGGAACGAGCCGCCGGGCACCAGCTTGTACCCGACCGGGGTGCCCAGGCCGTTCCTGACGTTGTCGTTGACCACCTTCCAGCCGCGCTGCACGTGCCAGTCGTAGTCCTGCCTGCCCTCCGCCTCGGTGCGCAGCGGCGTGTCGCGGACGACAAGGCCCAGGCCGTACGGGTCGTCCTGGCTCGCTCCGAGCGTCTCGGACTGCGACGCGTAGACCGTGTTAGCGGGCCCGTCGATGTCAAGATCGAGGCGCGCCACGATGAAGTGCTGGTGGAACGGCGCGTAGGTGCGCTCGTCGACCAGGGTGCCGTACGGCGGCTTGCCGCCCTCGGGGAATGACGAGGTGACCATGATGCCGGTGGCGCGCACCTCGCACTCGATGCTGCCGTCCTGGTAGAAGCGCCAGTACACCAGGTACTCGTAGTTGGCCACCGTGACGTGGAACGACACGACCAGCCGCCGCATCCGGCGCGACTCGGCGCCGAACGCGTGATCGACGTGCTTCCACAGGACCCCGTTGTCCTCCTCGTGGATGCAGATGGCGTTGCCGATCGTGCGCGGCTCGCCGCTGGAGTCATGCACCACCGCATCCAGGTAGGTGATCTCGCCCAGGCAGTCGCAGCCGAGCTCGAGGGAGGTGGTCATGAAGCCAAGGCCCCACTCGCCGATATCGAAGGCGGTCCGCCGGTAGTGATCAGTGGTGGCGTCCCGGTACGGCACGATCATCTCGGCGAACGAGAGCCGGTGCGCTACCTGCCGCAGCCGCCCCGCGTCGCGGAACCCCACCTGGTGAAGCACCAGCCCCTCGCGGTGGTTAAAGCCCAGCCGCAGCTGCCAGTTCTGCCAGCACAGCAGCCGGCCGTCGAGGGTGAACGAGACGCCCTCGGGCTGGCTGATGCGCAGCGGCTTCACCTCGCGCAGCGGCATCGGAATGCGCTTCGGCAGGTACTCGCCCATGACCTCCGGCAGAGCTGCAGCCGGACCGGCTTGTGCCCCGGTGTCAAGGCCGTCCTCGAGCTCGAGCAGGGCCATCCGGTTGAGGTCGACAACGGGATGCAGCCCGGTGACCTGATGCGCGTACTGGTTGCCATCCTCGCTGCCGCGATACCACACGTCCGACCAGCCGAGCCGCAGCGCGCGGTAGCGCTCGGGAACCAGCGCGGCGCCGTAAGCCCAGACGTCGGTCAGGATCCTGGACATGTCGGTGATCCCGCGGCGGGCGAGCGCCTTGGCCAGCATCGGATGACCGCGGAGCATCTCGTCGCACTCGTGCCACTCGTCCACCGTCATGTTCGGCTGCTGGCCGGGCAGGTGCTCCCAGGCGACGGCCGCGGCGTCGGCCAGGGACACCACTGCCCGGTACGCCTGGCCGTCGCCGGTGTTCCAGCAGACCGCGAGCGCCTCGCGGCGGGGCGGCTGGCCGGCCTGCAAAGCGTCCTTGCCCGGCTCCCTGAGCTCGATCGACGCGAACCGCCAGCCCGCGCCGACGCCCCGCTCGCGCCGCAGGATCGCCGCCACTTGCCGGACCTCCCCGGCCGTCAGCGGATCCAGCGGATGTGCCGGGCCAGCACTGGCGGCCGCGGTGGCCTCGGCCTGCCGCGAGTTGGTCACGATCGCCTCCCGTCGCGCGGACAGCTCAATCCTGGCTGATTCTCGGCAGTCAGGCCACCTCGGGCGCCTGCTGGCCAGCCAGCAGCACGCTCCCGTTGCCTGCAGCCGCGATCCGGCCGGCCGGCCCGGCGGTCCTTCCGCTCGCCTGATCTGCCGCTCTGGCCTGCGGGATGGTGCGCGGAACCGCCAGCTGATCACCTTCCAGGCCGCCAGCCGGTTCGCTGAACCCGGGCGCTCTTGCGCCGGCCCTTGCGTGATCGCCGGCTCGCGCTCTACGTTTCGCCCATGCACAGTGTGGACGCGGTAACCGAGCAGATGATCCGGTCCGTTCTGGCGTACGCGGAGAACCGGCTGCGGCTGGATCCTGTCCCGCTCGACCAGGGCTCGCAGGATCCGGCGGAGCTCGACGCGGCCATGGCGGGCCTGCCGGGTGCCGAGGCACATAACTCCGACCAGGTTCTCGGGGTCTACGCCTCGGTGATGGCGCCCGCGGTGATCTCGGCGGACAGCCCGCGGTTCCTTGGTTTCATTCCCGCCGCGCCGACGAAGGCATCGCTGTTGTTCGACATGCTGATCTCGTGCGCGTCGATCCAGGGCGTCTCGTGGCTGGAGGCCGCGGGAGTCATCCATGCCGAGAACAAGGTGCTGCGGCTGATCGCTGACCGTGCCGGGCTGCCCGAGTCCGCGGGGGGGTGCTTTGTCTCCGGCGGCTCCGCCGGCAACTTGTCGGCGCTGGTCGTCGCCCGCGAGGTGGCCAAGCGCAAGGCGGGCGCTTCCGCCGCTGGCCGCCGCTGGCGGGTCGCCGTCGGAACGGACGCCCACTCGTCGATCGTCAACACGCTGCGGATCCTGGAGATGGACCCGCTGACCGTCCATGCTGACGATCACCGGGTCACGGGCGCCGCGCTGAGGGCGGCCATCGAGGAAGACGGCGACCCGTCATCGCTGGCCGCGGTGGTCGCCACGTCGGGCACGACCAACGCTGGCATCATCGACGACCTGGCCGGTGCCGCGGCGGTGGCTCGTGAGCTCGGCGCATGGTTCCATGTGGACGGGGCCTACGGCGGGGCAGGGCTGTTCGCGCCCAGCGTCCGGCGCAGGTATGACGGGATTGAGCACGCCGACTCGTTCATCGTCGACCCGCATAAGTGGCTGTTTGCCCCGTTCGACTGTGCCGCCCTGATCTACCGCGACCCCGAGGTGGCGCGGTCGGTGCACAAGCAGGACGCCTCCTACCTCGACGTCATCCATGACAAGGCCGCGGAGTGGAACCCGACCGACTATGCCTACCACCTGACCAGGCGCGCCCGGGGACTGCCGCTGTGGTTCTCCCTGTCAGTCCACGGCGTCGGTGCCTACACCGAAGCCATCGAGGCGGCGATCCGGCTGGCCGGGGAGACGGCCGCCGAGATAACGGCGCGTGACTACCTGACGCTGATCAGGGAACCTGAGCTGGGGGTCGTCCTGTTCCGCCGCCAGGGCTGGGCCCCCGAGCAGTACACCGGCTGGGCCGACCAGTTGCTCCGCGACCAGGTCGCGTTCGCTCCCCCGTCGGTGTGGGAGGGCCAGACGGTCGCCAGGCTCGCGTTCCTGCATCCGCACACGTCCATGGACCTCGTACGCGAGATGCTCGACCGGATGGCGTGAGCTGTCGGCCGCTCCCGGCCGCACATTCTGTGACCGCGGGGACCTGGCCGCCAGCACCGCATGGCAGTTCTGCTGGCTAGCTCATCGGATAGCGGCGGAATCCCGCGGCGTACTCGCATCCGGCGGCCAGGCCGATGAAGCCGGCCATCTTCCGCAGGAACTCGTCCGGATCAAAGTCGCCGCCCAGGCCGTCGATGTAGGCCTGGTGCTCGCGCAGCGAGGCAATGCCCGCGTCGATGGTGCCGGTGACGTCCGCGAAGTGGGTCGGGTTGCCGGTGGCGGCCACGTAGGCGTCGCGGATGCTGGTACATGGCGGCCCGGCCTCGGGGAACACCCACTCGTTGGCGGCATCCCGGCAGGCGTCCAGCACGGCGAGCCCGACCGCGCGATGGTCGCTGTGGTTGACCGGGCCCTCCTCGCCCCAGGTCAGGTCGAAGCTCATGGTGATGATCACCTCGGGCTGCAGCCTGCGGAAGACGGCGGCCAGGTCACGTCGCAGCGGCACCCCGTACTCCACCAGCCCGTCCCGATGGTCGAGGAACTCGACCTCGCGCACGCCGACGACCGCCGCGCTGCGCCGTTCCTCCGCCGCCCGCAACGGCCCGACCTGGTCGGGGTGCAGGCCGGCGATACCGGCCTCGCCCCGGGTGGCGAGCAGGTAGGCCACCTGCTTCCCCTGCCCGGTCCAGCGGGCGACGGCTGAGGCAACCCCGTATTCCAGGTCGTCGGGGTGGGCAACAACGGCGACGGCCCTGGTCCAGTCCTCTGGCATCGGCTGCATTGGCCCCGCTCCTCCTCGCCCGGTCCTGCCGCAAGACTCTCACGATCGTCCGCCGAAAATACCGGCCCTTCATGAAGCGGGCTGCGCGGTGGCACCGGGCGGTCAGGTGACCTTCTTGAGGGTGGCCACGGTGACGTGCGGCCAGCTGAGGCCCAGGAAGTTCAGCAACACGGTCTGGGTGTACTGGAGCTGCAGGAAGTGCCGGTTGTTGTTCGGGGGCGGGAACTCTACCGTCTCGATCCAGAAGGTCGCCCTGACGTGCCCGACGTTGGCGTTGGTCTGCACGAACGGGATGTTTTCCGCGCCGCCGAACGTGCGGTTCGCCGGGTTTGTGGTGGTCGAGATATGCAGGACCGTTGTGCCGGTGATGGTCTGGCCGGCCATGGCGGACGCGAGCACCGAGTTCGGGTTTGTCACCGCTGCCTGCGTGACCTGGGCGGGCGTGGGCGTGGTCCGGAACTGGCTGGGGGCGCCGAGGTTGTACTCGGGGAAGCTGTTGGCTGTGCCCGCTGGCGGTTCGGCGCCCCCGATCGTGAAGGGCACCGTGTTGGCGTGACCGATGACGGGCGGCCCGTTCAGGTGCGAGGAGGCGCCCTGCACCAGGATGGCGGTGCCGTGCGGGATGGTCGCGAGCCGCACGACAGTCGCCGGCTCGGCAGGCTGGGTGGTGGCCGGGACGTTCAGCCAGATGCCGGGCTCGATGTGGATCGCGCCCCCGGTGCCGGAATCGCTGATCTGTTGCAGGTAGTGCATGCCGAAGAGCTCGATGTCATCCATTGCCGAGCCGCGGTTCGGTATAGACCCGCCGATCGCGCTGAATCGCAGGTTCTCGTCGGTGGGGTTGAGCTCGAGGAAGATGTCGTTGTTGCCTTCGAAGTCCGGGCGCGCGATCAGATTGAATCCGTGACCCGACCAGGTTCCCGGGAGGTCGCCGAGAGGCCCGAGCTCCTGCAGAAGGGTCAGTGCGGGTGCGGCTGCGCGGAAGTCCGGGACAGCGCTTGGGGACATATGCCTACTCCTCTTGGCCGATGAGCGGATTCCATGAATCCGCCGGGGACAGGATGCCTTTAGAAAAGACAGACGCCGTGTCAGGTAACGACGCCGCAGGATCGGCGGCGGCCGGCAGTGGGCCGACCGGGCCGAAGGCCGGCCACCCGCAAAAGGCGGGAACGCAGCCGTCCATCGTTGCCTCCGTTTTTCTCTGGATCGACCTTAAAGTACTCCTCTCTGTTCCTTTATTTGCGCAGACGTGCCCGTTGCCGCACCAGGAAACGTGACTGCGGCCCGGGATGGGAATGCCTGCCAGGCCCCCGCGGGCTTGAGCGCGCGGTGCCGAGCTTCCTCTCCGAAGTCCAGGAGCCGACGCCGGCGGATGCAGGCCTCAATGGTTCAGGAGCGCTCAGCGGTGCTGGTCCGGGCAGGCACACGTGACTGCGGCCGGCCCGTATCGCCGGTCACGATGCCGGACGTTTCAGCGCGGCAGCAGGGGGCCGTGGTCGAGGTGGGGCAGCACGTGCCGGGCGAACAGGTCGCCTTCTGCGGCGTGCGGGTAGCCGGACAGGATGAACGCCTCCATGCCGAGGCTGGCGTAGCCGCGTAGCTTGGCGAGCACCTGGCTGGGGTCGCCGACGATGGCGGCGCCCGCTCCCGAGCGCGCGCGGCCGATGCCGGTCCACAGGTTCGGCTCGGCGTAGCCCTCGTCATCGGCCATCTCGCGCAGCTCGTTCTGCCGCAGGGTTCCCGCGGACGTGGTGTCCAGGGACCGGCGGCGGATCTGTTCCCCGGTGTCGTCGTCGAGCCGGGAGATCAGCCGCCGTGCGGCGGCGCGTGCTTCGGTCTCGGTGGCGCGGACGATGACGTGGGCCCGGTAGCCGAACCGGAGCTGGCGGCCGTGCCGGGCGGCGCGGGCCCGCATGTCGGTGACGACGGCCTCGACTCCCGGCATGGTGTCGGGCCACATCAGGTACACGTCGGCGGCCTGGGCGGCGACCTCGCGCGCCGCCTCGGAAAGGCCGCCGAAGTAGAACGGCGGGCAGCGGCCCCCGGCCGGGCGCAGCCGCGGCGGGTCGAGGGTGATGTCCAGGAACTCGCCGTGAAAGTCGACCCCGTTGCCGTCGAGCAGGTCGCGCAGCACCTGCATGATTTCCAGGGTGCGGCGGTACCTGGGCGCCGACTCCAGCGCCTGGCCGGGCAGGTCAGAGGAGATGATGTTGATCGTCAGCCGGCCGCCGAGCATCTGATCGACGGTTGCGAGCTGCCGCGCGAGCTGCGGCGGCCACATCTCGCCCATCCGCACGGCGACCAGCAGCTGCATCCGCCGCAGCAGCGGGGCGATCCCGGCCGCGAACGCGACCGAGTCGATTCCCATCGCGTAGCCCGACGGCAGCAGCAGATTGTCATATCCCGCTTCCTCCGCGCCGAGCGCGATGCCGCGACAGTGCTCCCAGCTGGACTGCAGCGCGCTGTCCGGCACGCCGAGAAACTCGTAATCGTCGTCGCACAGTGCGGCGAACCAGGAAACCTCACAGCCCACCAGGCCAGTATCCCGTCCCGTCCAGGGCCACCCATCGGCAGCCGGCCGGCGCCGTCCCGGGCGGCGAGCATTGACGGTGACCCGGATGCTTTCTGGGTCACGACTGTGAGGTGAAGGTTACGAGTCCGTCCGCGGGGCGATCGTCGCGCCGCCGCCCGTAGCCAGCCGCTGCGCATTCTGCTCGGTCCGCACCACATGCATGACCGCATTGATCAGGGCCAGGTGCGTGAACGCCTGCGGGAAATTGCCCAGGTGCCGCCCTGACCGCGGGTCGATCTCCTCCGCGTACAGCAGCAGCGGGCTCGCGTAGGACAGCACCTTCTCGCACAGGTCGCGAGCCCGGCGGTGCTCGCCGATCTCCGACAGCGCCGAGATCAGCCAGAAGGAGCAGATGGTGAAGGTGCCCTCCTCGCCCGACAGCCCGTCATCTGTCTCGTCTACCTGGTAGCGCAGCACCAGGCCGTCCCGCGTCAGCTCGTCGGCGACCGCCAGCACGGTGGCACGGATCCGGGGATCGTCCGGCGGGAGGAACCGCAGCAGCGGCATCAGCAGCACCGACGCGTCGAGCGCCGTGGTCTCGTAGTGCTGGCAGAACACCCCGCGCTCGTCCAGTGCCTTCGCGCAGATATCGGCGTGGATCTCGTCGGCGGCCTTCTGCCACAGGCGTGCGCTGTCAGGATCCTCGCGGAGCCTGGCCAGCCGCGCCCCGCGGTCGGCCGCGACCCAGCACATTAGCTTCGAGGAGGTGAAGTGCCTGGGCTTGCCGCGCATCTCCCAGATGCCGCGGTCGGGCTCGCGCCAATGCTCGAGGGCATGTTCCACCTGATGGCGCGCCATGGTCCAGACCCGCTCGTCGAGCCGGTCCCTGGACTTGGCGTGCAGGTACAGGGAATCGAGCACGACGCCCCACACGTCGTTCTGCTGCTGGGAATACGCGGCGTTGCCGATGCGGACCGGCCTGGCGCCCTGGTAGCCGTGCAGATGCTCAAGGACCTGCTCGGTGAGCTCACATTCACCGCCGATCCCGTACACGATCTGCAGGTTGCCGCGGTCGCGTTCGACCAGGTCCGCGATGAAGGCGAAATAGTCGTTGGCTTCCCACTCGAAGCCCAGAGTGTAAAGGCCCCATAGCGCGAACGTGGCGTCCCGGATCCAGCTGTAGCGGTAGTCCCAGTTCCGTTCTCCCCGCGGCGTCTCCGGCAGCGAGGTGGTTGCCGCAGCCGCGATGGCGCCGGTCGGAGCGAACGTGAGTCCTTTGAGCGTCAGCGCGCTGCGCGCAAGGTAGCTGCGCCAGCGGTGATCGGGGAAACTGCCACGGGCCAGCCAGTGCTGCCAGTGATGAGCCGTCCAGACCAGCCGCCGGTAAGCCTCCTCGTAGTTCTCCGGCGGAGTGCGGCTGCCCCACGACAGCGCGCAGAACCGGGTGTCACCCTCCTTGAGCAGCGTGCGCGCCCTTGCGCTCGGCCCCTCCAGCCCGAGCCTGATGTCGGAGGTCAGAGTGAGCGCCAGTTTGCTCCCTTCTGACTCGACGACGGCCTGCTTGTAGCCCCTATCGGTGTGCTTCCAGCGACCGCGCTCGCGGCCGTAGTCGAACACTGGCTCGCAGTCCAGCGTGAGCTGCACCGCGCCGTCCACGCAGCGAACCGTCCGGAGCAAGGTGTGCTCAGCGTCATAGTCCGTCGGAGGCCGGACATGGCTGGTCCGTTCCGGATGCTCGTGCCGCCACGGGCCCATCACCAGGCAGTCCCGCACGATGATCCATCCCTCGCCGCAGTCCCAGCTGGTCTCCAGCACCATCGTCCCGGGCAGGTAGCGACGATCGGCCGGCACGTTCATGTCCTCGGGGCCGAAACGGAACCAGCCGGCGTCCCGGTCAAGCAGCGCGCCGAAGACGCTCGGGCAGTCAAGCCGCGGCAGGCACATCCACTCGATGGAGCCACTCGGCGCGACCAGGGCCGTCACCTCGCAGTCCGACAGGAAGCCGTAATCTGCGATCGGCGGGTACGGCGAGAACTCGTGGAAGGCGCCGCCGCCCAGCGGTTGCCCGAATTCGTCGGCCTGCATGCCCGGAGGGCCCGCATCGTGGGTCGTCATCTGGCATCACCCACCCCTGGCACGCGCACTGATCCTGATCCAGTGTTACACGGAGGCGCGCGCTCATCCGTGATCGCGCCCGGCGGCCTACTTCCGCTGGCATCACCCGCCCCTGGCACGCGCACTGATCCTGATCCAGTGTTACACGGAGGCGCGCGCTCATCCGTGATCGCGCCCGGCGGCCTGCTACTTCCGCACCGGCTGCACCGTCAGGTAGACCGGCCCTCTCAGCGAGCAGGCGCCGAACGGGAACGGGATCACCTTGGACCTGGTCTGATTCGGCGGGAAGACCCGAAGGCCGGCTGCGATGACAGGGTGGCACGCCGACGGCGGGAAGTTGCTGACATCCACGACTTGCAGCACCGCCCTCGCGGTCTTGCCGCGGCCAAGCGTCACGACGTGCGGGACGCTGGTGTGATCGAAGGAGGCCCTGCGACCGAGCTGATGGCGGCGGAGGTTGACCGCCGTGACGAAGGGGAAGCCGTTCAGCGTGCAGCGATGCCTGGACAGGTTGGTGAACTTGAGGTGGTAGAAGACGCTGCCTGCCGTTCCGATGCCGTTCGTGTTAAGCCAGATGACCAGGCCGGGCGTCTCGCACGCGCGCACGACGGCCGGTGAAGCCGGGCCGGCTGGCGATCCCGGCGCGGCGAGTGCGATGGCGGGCACGAGGATCGCGGCGCAGGCGACGGCGGCCGCAGCGGTGATCCGGCGCACGGTGCGGGTGGTCAGGTTCATGAGCATCCCCCTCGGTACGGCTGACCGGGATTCCCGGTGACTGGCAACAAGTATGGACAGCGACTGCCTGGCGCGGAAGCCGACCGGCCGTACCGAAGGGCGAAACACTCCGGGGTGACTATTAGCCCAGCGCTGAGGAGTGCTCAGGCCCTGGCCGCAACCTGGCGGCACGCCTGGCCCGGGATCGGCCACTTCCTCACCCGCCTGAGGGCAGCAGGCCTGACCGGCATGCTGGCGGCGATAGCGGCCGTGCTGGTTCTTGCCGGATTCACCACCATCCGCCGGGTCACGGTCTGGCCAGCGTCTCGCTGGGGATCTCGCGGTCGACGACGTCGGTGGCGACGGCGGTGAGCTTGCGGTCGTGGTCGCGCGCGTAGATCCTCAGCAGCTGGAACGCGTCGTCCACGGTCGTCGCCAGGTACTCAGCGAGCATTCCCTTCGCCTGCTCGATGACGACCCGGCTGCGCAGGGCTGCCTCAAGCTGCTCCGTCACCACGGAGCGTTCCCTGAGCGCCCGTTCCTGGATCAGCGCGATCGCCGCGACGTCGGCCATGGCCTGCGCGATCACCAGCTCGGCTTCGCTGAACGGCTCGTCCGTGCCGCGGAAGAGGTTGAGCGCGCCGATAACGTTCCTGCGCACCTGCAGCGGGACGGCGCACATCACCCGGAACCCGGCCTCGGACGCCTGCGGCGCGAAGAGCGGCCACCGGCTGCGGCCTTCGGCCGCGGTCGCCTGCACCACCCGGCCGGAGCCGAAGGCGTCGAGGCAGGGGCCCTGCGCGCCCTGGATCTCGAAAAGCTCCAGGATCCGCATCCGCTCCTCCGAGGATGCGATGAGCCGCAGTCCGCCGCGCGAGTCGGCCAGCATGACGCCGGCCGCCTCGGCCCTGAGGATGTCGACCGAGTCGGCGGACAGGCCGTGCATGAACTCGACAACATCAAACTCCTCGACCAGCGTGTCCGCCAGGCGGACGAAAGCGCGAGCCAGCAGGCTCTCGCGGCGCGCCGCGCCGCCGCTGCGGTCCGCGTCCGCGTCCGCGGGTGCCATCGCGCGGGCTGGCCTGCCGCTGTTCTCACTCATCGAATCTCACCTGCCGTGCGACGACGTCCTGCGCAATATCGTAGATCGAGCGGCCGCTCTCGAACCCCGCCGCCCGCAGCCGGGCAAGCGCATTGATCATGCTGTCATCCAGCTGGGCGGCGATCATCCCGGTCGCCTGGTGGACCACCAGCCGGTCCGCGCCGACCGTGTCGAGCAGCATCGCCAGGTCCAGGTTACCGAGTGGTTCCTGCAGCGACAGCATGGCGTCGCGGGCGATGTCCGCTGCGATGAGCGCGTCCGCCAGGTGCTGGTCGCTGAGCATGCCCGGCTCGTCGCGGCACAGGTCGAACGTGCCGATGCCGCGCGGTCCGACGCTCAGGGGCAGCGAGAACTCGGCCCGCACCCCGGCCGCGACGGCGGCCGGGGCGAACGTCGGCCACCGGGCCGCGGTCTCGGCCGTGAGGTCCGGCAATAACACGGGAACTCCTGATGCGCAGGCCTGGAGGCACGGCCCTTCGCCGAGCTCGAACTGCAGCTCGGTGATCGTGGCAGCGTGCCGCCCGGCACCGGCGAGGGTGCCCAGCGGCACAGACCCGGACATGAGAACCATCGCGGAGCCGGTCAGGGTCATCTCATCCACCGCGAGCCGGCACAGCCGGTGCATCAGCGTGCCGATACCGGTCGTGCCGCCCGGCCCGGTGACCGCCGCCACGATGCGGGACCTCCGGCCGTCGTCTTGCATCCCGCCCCCTGCACCGCCGGCCCGGCGCCGGCTAGCCCGCCACCTGCGCGGGCTTCCGGACCACCGTACCCCCGCAACCTCCGGGTTCCGGAACCGCCACAAGTTCCGGAACCGCCACAATAATGAGGGTGACCCAGCTTGACATCCGGAAGGGGTGGCGCAGCCATGAGCGGAGACTCCGGTAGCTCGCTATCCGCCGCGGGGGAGCAGTCGCTGTCGATGAGCCTCCGTGGCCAGAGCGATCGGATCTGGGCTGGCCTGCATGCTCATCCGTTCCTTCGTGAGCTCGCCCGTGGCGTGCTGCCCCTGGAGAAGTTCCGGTTCTTCATCGAGCAAGACGTCCTGTACCTGCCGGAGTTCGCTCGCTGCATCGCCATGGGGGCGGCGAAGTCCGTGACCGAAACCGAGCTGCGGTACTTCGCGGAGCAACTCGACGGGACCATCAACCTGGAGCTGCCGAACCAGCAGCGCGTCCTTGACCAGCTTTGCCAGCTGGGAGCCGGGGACCGAGGTGGCGGGCTCGGCATGGCCCCGGCCAACGTGGCCTACACCAGTTATCTTCTCGCGGTGGCAGCGCAAGGCGGTCCCCTCGAGATCGTTGCTGCCATTCTCCCCTGTGCCTGGAGTTATGCGGAGATCGCCGGTCGGCTGGCGGGCGAGCTCGTGGATCATCCCGTGTACTCAGACTGGGTTGGCTTCTATCTGACCGACAAAATGTCGAACCTCGTGCTGAGCATGCGCGATGACTTCGACTCCATGGCCAGGGATGCGAACCTCAGCTCGCGGCGCACGCAGCGGCTCG
>DATGVY010000580.1:0-4402 GCA_035299845.1 Streptosporangiaceae bacterium | reverse complement strand
GGCCAGAGCCGGGCAGGGTCAGCGCAGCGATCCGGCACAAGGCACCGCCGTTCCCCCGTCACACCCTGTAGTTCGCACTGCGCACCGCTTGACACGCGATATCCGCCGATAGGTATTGACCGAGCCAGCTGGCGGTCGCCTTGGATAGCGCGCCCGAATGATCGCTCTGCGCCGTCCGGCGACGGTCGCTCGCTGGCGTCGCCGCGAGAGTCAGCGTTGCGGTACCGGGGGTAGTCAAGAGGAGACATCGGATTATCATGCAGTTATGGGCAGTGATACGCAGTCAATGGAGGGAGCAGCAGACGCCGCCGCGACGAAGCAGCAGGTGCTGCGGCTTCTGAACGAATATCCGGAGGAGTTGCACCTGCTCCGAGCTGCGTGTGAGCAGTCCCGTAAGTGCGAACCGGGGGACTTTGCGGGCAGCTGGGTGCTTCGGGAGATGGAAGCGCAGACGGGGGAACGCGCCTGGCGTCCAGGCCTGCGGCGTCTGTCTGCGTCGGGGGTCATCGTGAAGACCGGCACGGCACGCGGCGGCCGGAGGGCGTATTACCGGATGCCAGATCGCGCGGGAGTCGAACAGGCACTCGCCCAGTTCCAGGCCCGTTCCTCCCCTAGGAGCAGCCTTACGGAAGGGGAGTTGCCGTGACCGTATCGAACAACCAGTGGCTGTCACCAGCACATGCCGGTGGCTGGTACTTGGACGTCGATGATCGCCGACGTCCAGCGCTGCTGGTCCTCTACCACGGCCTCACGAAGGTGCTCATGCTGGCGATCGCGTCTGCGGCCGACGTGCCCGCCGCTGCGGATCTCGTCGTCGTGGGCTCGGAGGTGCCTCGCGGCGTAGCGAACCAGCTGGTCGCCCAGCTCGCAGCCAAGCTTGCGGTGACGGATGGGAGACCGACTCCGGCCGCAGGCAGATAGCAACCTGCCGAACTGGCGCGGCTGCGCCGAACGCGGACAGATGGGCTGGGCGCCGAGCGCGGCCGGGCCGTCACGGTCCCCCACCACGGCGCAGTGGCTCGGCTGCTTTGCCAGACTGCGCAGCGCTATTTCGATCGCCTGCGTCATGGCTGCCGGGGACACTTGGTCCCGTGAAGCTGCTCGACTCCGCTCACTCGCCGGAGGAGATCCTCAATCATCCGCGCCATCAAGCTGCCCAGCAGGCGATCGTGTCGCTGATCGGGCAGTTGCGGGCCGTCGAGACCGTAAATGAAGGCTACGAGTTCCAGCAGACCTTGCTCGGTCTCCGGCTGGCCGTCGAGGATGAGCGGAGCGCCTTCAAGAAGCAGATCAGCCGGATAAAGAATCGCAAGCTGCCGGACGCCGGCGGCCCGCAGCCGCAGTCGGGACAGGACTCGGGTGATTTCAGGACATGGCAGCTTGAGTACGATGTCAGAGAGCGGATCGCCCGCCAGTACATGTCGGTTGGCGACGCGCTCGCATGGCGTGTCTTCGGATTCAAGCGGCGTCACATCCTCGCCGGGAGCCGAAACGATCCACTTGGACCGCTGGCGGGAAAGACCGGCCTCGCGGCAGAACTTGCGGTGATCGAGCGCGCCTGGAAGGACGACGGGCAGTTCGTGCTGATGCACGACCTGACGACCTGCGGATCGGCGATGTCACCGTGTTCACCGATGGCGGCTGGCGCACGATCGAAGTCAAGAAGAACCCGCAAAGGCGCATCCCTCGTGCACGGGCCCGCCGGCTAGTTGAAATGGATCACGCACTTCGGAGCGGCGGGCCGCTGCCAGGCCCTGATCAGATGGCGCATCTGCACGATCTCGATGTGCCGTTCCGGACTCGCCTGGACCTGCTCCGGATCGGCACGGAGCGGGCGGCCCGAGATGGCGTCTTCACCGCCAAGGTGCCCGGCGACCGGGCACTGCTCGTCGTTGATCAGATCGCCTGCGCGGCGAAGGGCATGACCTGGGAGGAGCACGGCGAGCTGGTCGACCGCAAGTACAACGCTGCGCGGCGGCGAGCAGGAATCGGCGGCGCGCTTGAATGGAACGTCGGCGCGTTCAGCGTGGACAGGGCAGCGCGCGACCCGGCTCGCGTGCCGTTCGCCTCGTATCCGCTGCCCTCCGTCGTCTGCGCCCGGCTGATCGGCGACTACACCATCTTCGTCGTCGAGACCAACGGCCAGGTGCTCGCGGCCGCGCTGCGCGAGGCAGGCATCAACGCCGAGTGGGTGCGGCCGTCAGCGCCCGGCGAGCTTGCCCTCGGCGAGGTCCTGATCGAGATGAAGGCCAAGACCGGCTGGCCTGCTGGCGGCGGACTGACGGCGGAACTGTCCCGCACTTTGCAGATGCGCCAGTTCGAGCTCGACCGGTACCTGATCGAGATGGTCGAGCAGGGCACCTGGATCGAAGGCATCCGGTACCTGCTGGGCGCCCACGAGATCGAAGGCCGGCCCTGGCCGACGTACCGCGATGAGTACCTGACCTGGGTCTGAATGGGCCCGCCAGATGGTCGGCCGTAACGTTCCGTATCGAATGTCGGCTCAATCCCGGCGCGCAGCACCGCCGCTCTGCGCGGCTTCACCGATCTTGCTGTAGCCATTGTCGGCGGCGCATATCCGGTTGATCTGGACTGAGGCCACGCCTAGTTACCAAGCCGATCGGACGCTCCGGTGTTAACGCCGTCGTGCCGCGGCACTTTGTCGCAGTGCCGTCGCGGGCGAGCCTGCCGCGCTGGCCTAGATCGTTGACCGGGAAATCTGGGCAGGTCAGTGATCGTAGGCGATCAGCGAGCGTTTGACTGGTGCGCCTATCTGCCCGTTGTGCCAGATAACGGCGTTGAGCGCGAGCAGGCGCTGGACGACGCGGGCCCACAGCCCGGCCGGGATCCGGCCGCCGTGGTGTTCCAGGCCGAGCTGGTTCTTGAGCGTCCAGATGATCGCTTCCACCCGCTGGCGCAGCCAGTTCGGGAAGTACCCCGGTTTCTTCTTCTCGTTCTTGCGGGCCGGGCGGACCAGGGTCAGGTCCAGCTCCGGGCCGGCCAGGAACTCCTCGAAGCCGTCCCCGGCGAAGCCCTTGTCCGCCACGATCGCGGTGCCGCGCGGCGGCCGGTTCGCGGGCTGGCACCGGAGCATCTGCCGGGCCTCCTCGCGTTCCCCGGCGAGCTTGGGATTGGCCAGGCCGAACCCGGTTACCGTCCCGTCGCAGGTCACGATCAGCATCAGCTTCGAACCCCGGTACCAGCGGCTGTGGGAGGCGCAGTACCCGTACCCGGCGTATCCGAACAGGTCAGAGCGCCTGGCGGTCACCACCGATTGCCCGCACGGCACCGGGGTGGCGTCCATCAGCCGCAGCAGCTCCGCGGACCCTGGCGTGTGATCGGCCAGCCACCGCAGCGCGGCCTCCATCAGCGGCGCCGCCGCTCTCAGCCGGCCGTTGTACTCGCTCTGGCCCAGCAGCCGGGGGAACAGGTGCCCGACCCGGGCGGGCGCGGCTCGCAGCCAGTGCCGCTCATCGTCATAGCGCAGCAGCACCTGCGCCAGCGCCAGGCACACCAGCTCCGCGTCAGTGACCGTCGCCGGCCGGCCCGGGCCGCGGCGTGCCGGTCCCGGCGAGGGAATGATGCGGTCGGTCAGCTCCACGTAGAGTGCGGTCAGAAGAGTGTCCAGGTCGGCGATCACGATGGCTCCAAGGGCAGACGTGTGTGAACACGCCGATCCTGGACACTCTTCACCTGCCTGTCACGGACCATCTACGGCATGTCGCCGCACGCCTTCGACCTGCGCCGAATATCCGGTCAACGATCTAGCGCGGTGCGCCCCTTAGCCCGCCGCACCCCTTAGCCCGCCGCGATGAAGATCGTCACAGTGGCATGGGCGGGGACCAGGAATCCGGCTGCCGGATCCTGGAAGAAGACGTGGCCGGGCAGCGCAGGACCGGTCCTTCGGACAATCCGGACGGCGAAGCCGTCGCGGATGAGCAACCGCCGTGCGACAGCGGCGGGCAAGCCTGTGACGCGCGGTATTGGCGGCACGCTGCTCGGCCGGTTCAGGGCAAGCTGGTAGAGGAAGTAATCGTCGGTCTCGACCCATAGGGTCTGGCCGTCAACGGCGACGTTGTCAACCGCGCCGAAGCCCCGGACCCGCTCCGAGCGCAGCGTCGCCTGGTTGATCCGGTACAGCGTTGGTCCGCCGGCCCAGATCGTCCCGCCCGGCCCGGCGGTGAGCGCTTGCGAGCCGAGGTTCAGCTGCGCGATGACATTTGCCGGGTAGAGTTCCGCGCGCCGCGAGACAGCCGTCCATGGCGGGTTAATCCGGAGCAGGGTGCCATCGGCTAGGACCCATGCCGTGCGGCCGCCGACGGCCAGCGCCAGGGCGTTCGGAGCCGAGCCGAGGCGCACGGAGCCGACCACTCGCAGGTTCGCTGGATCGACGGCCAGGATG
>DATGVY010000579.1:0-6599 GCA_035299845.1 Streptosporangiaceae bacterium | reverse complement strand
CTAGCTCCCGCGATGACGGCAGCCGCTCGCCGGCCTGAAGCCGGCCGCTCCTTATCGCGTCCCGGAGCCCGGCCTCCAGCTGAGACCGGAGCGGCTGACCGCATCCGCGGTCGAGCCGCAGAAAGGGCAAGGGCGGGCGGGTGTAGCTACGGCCGTCCCGGCGGCCGCCATCCACGGGGGCCGCCACTCCGCTCTCGCACCGCCGTCAGAACATGACGGCCTGGCTGAGGCTGTAGAGGCCGAATCCGGTGAGCGCCACCGCGGCGGCGACGCGGACAGAGCGCTCGGGGATGCGCCCGAGTACCTTCGGCCCGACGAAGACGGCGAGGCCGGACACCGCCCACAGCGCGATCACCGCGGCGACGCCCACGATGAGCGGCTCCTGATAGCGGGCGGCGAAGTTGGCGGTGGTGACCTGGGTGATATCTCCCCACTCGCCGGCGAACACCACGGCAAAGCTGGTCGCGGTGACCCGGAGCAGGCTGGGCGGCGGCGCGCCGATCCGGGCCGCGTCCGGCCCGGGCTCGCTGGTGTCCCTGGGCCTGGACTTCAGCATCCACGCCGCGCCGCCGAGGAACAATGCCGTGCTGACAAGCTCGACGACCCAGTGCGGCGCCACGGTGAGCAGGCTGCCCGCGGTGACGGCCAGGCCGACATGAACGGCGAACGCGGCCATGACGCCCAGCCAGACATGCCATGGCTGGTACCGGGTACCGAGCAGCAGCGAAGCGAACAGTGACTTGTCGGGCAGCTCGACCACGAACGTGACAGCGAACACTGTCGCCAGCAAAGCAGCACCAGGCACCGGGCACGGACCTTCCCGGTCCGGATCACTGGGCGGGAACCAGGGCCAGACCCCGCCTGATGAGCCGGACTCATCGGCGAAGGTCTCGTCCACCCCGTCCCGAGGGGCCTGACGACCGGGTGCGGTCAGCGCACCAGCATGTCGATCTGTCAGCGAAGGACTACTCCCCTTCGTTCGTCACTATAGGTCAGTTTCCCGGCCGCCGGCGGCCGTACCTGGCACCCAGCGGGCGGCCGGGATGGGATTATGCGCGGACGTAACGTTCACGCGCCGGGCGAGACAGATGAACTGGCCGCCGGATGCCTAGAGGAGAGACGATGACAGATCCCGCAGACAGCCTGCCGTGGCGCTTCGATGACCTGCGCGCGCTGGTGATCAACTGCACGCTGAAGCGATCACCCGAGCGCAGCCACACGCAAGGGCTCATCGATCGCAGCCGCGCGATCATGCAGAAGCACGGCGTCACCGTCGAGGTGCTGCGGGCGGTCGACCACGAGATCGCCACCGGCGTCTGGCCGGACATGACCGAGCACGGCTGGCCCGCCGATGACTGGCCCGGCATCTACCGGCAGGTGCTGGCCGCCGACATCCTGGTGCTGGCCGGGCCGATCTGGCTCGGCGACAACAGCTCGGTCATGAAGCAGGTGACCGAGCGGCTCTACGCGTGCTCGCACCTGCTCAACGAGGCGGGCCAGTACGCCTACTACGGCCGGGTTGGCGGCTGCCTGATCACCGGCAACGAGGACGGCATCAAGCATTGCGCGATGAACATCCTCTACAGCTTGCAGCACCTGGGCTACACCATTCCGCCGCAGGCCGACGCCGGCTGGATCGGGGAGGCCGGGCCAGGGCCGTCCTACCTCGACGCCGGGTCTGGCGGGCCGGGCAATGACTTCACCAACCGCAATACCACGTTTATGACCTGGAACCTGCTGCACCTGGCGCGCATGCTCAAGGACGCGGGCGGCATCCCCGCCCACGGAAACCAGCGCTCCGAGTGGGAGGCCGGCTGCCGGTTCGACTACGACAACCCCGACTATCGCTAGTCGCCGGCCGGGCCGGCGACCTGACGGCGATGATGCGGCGCCGGACAGGGGGTTGCCGAATGCGTTAGTGACCGCTAACGTGTTGAGGTGCCTGACCTGGTGGCCGCGGTAGCCGAGCCGAACCGCCGCCGCTTGCTGCAGCTGCTGGGTCATGGCGAACAGACCGTGACCGCGCTGGCCGGCAATTTCACCGTGAGCCGGTCGGCGATCTCGCAGCATCTGGGCGTGCTCGCCGAGGCCGGGCTGGTCGTCAGCAGGCGAGCGGGAAGATTCCAGTACTACCGGCTGAAACCCGAGGGCATGACGGCGCTGCGCGCAGAACTCGACTCGTTCTGGACGCGTGAACTCGACCAGCTCGTGCGCGATGCACTCACCATCACCCCGGTGCCTCGAACCGAAGGAGTTGCCTGATGTCATACGAGAAGTCCGTGCTGGTGCCGCTCGGTGCCGATGAGACCTTTGCCCTGATCACCGAGCCCGACCGGCTGCGCCGCTGGCAGGTCATCGCCGCGCGGGTCGACCTGCGCGCTGGCGGTGAGTACCGGTGGACGATCGTCCCCGGCAAGTCCGCGCGCGGCACCTTCACCGAGGTCGAGGCCGGCAAGCGCGTCGTCTTCACCTGGGGCTGGGAAGGCCAGGCCGAGCTGCCTCCCGGCGCTTCGACGGTCACCATCACGCTTGAGCCATCGGCCGGCGGGACTCTTGTCCGGCTAGTCCACGAGGGACTGACCGACGAGCAGGCGGCCAGCCACGCCGCGGGCTGGTCCCACTACCTGGACCGGCTCGTGGCGGCCGGCGCCGGCGGTGACGCCGGTGCCGATGACTGGGCCGCCGCGCAGCAGGAACTCGATGCGATCACCTCCGCCGACGCGACGCTCGCCATCTGCCAGCGGGTGCTGCGCGGCATCCCGGAGGCCGGCTACCAGCACGCCACCGTCTGCACCAAGTTCACCGTTGCCCAGCTCGCCGATCACCTGATCGGATCGATCACGTCCCTGGGCGGTGCGGCCGGAGCCGAGTTCCCGCAGACCGCCGCGACCGCGCTGGAGGCGCGGGTCGCCGCGGCGGCCCAGCCTGCGCTCGAGGCGTGGAGCCGCCGCGGTCTCGGCGGCACCGTCAAGGTTGGCCCGAACGAGATGCCCGCCGCGCTCGCCCTGGGTATTCTCTCGATCGAGTTCCTGGTTCATGCCTGGGACTTCGCACGGGCCAGCGGCCAGCAGGTCACGGTTCCGGGCGAGCTCACCGGGCATGTACTCGACGTTGCGCACACGATCATCACGCCTGAGGTGCGCGGGGGCGGCGGCTTCGCCGATGCGATCACGGCCGGCCCCGATGCCGGGGTACTCGACCGCCTGATCGCCTTCACTGGCCGCGCCGCATAGCCCGGCCGGCCTCAAGATCACAACTGGTACCCAGACCGCAGAGGAGAACGTCAATGCCCGTCCGCACTTCCTACGCCCAGGGGACACCGAACTGGGTGGACCTGCAGAGCCCGGACCAGAATGCCGCGAAGGCCTTCTACGGCAGCCTGTTCGGCTGGACCTTTGATGACCAGCCGATGCCGGATGGCGCGGTGTACTCGATGGCCAAGCTGGGCGATCATGACGTCGCCGCGATCGCACCGCAGCCAGCGGAAGCCATCGCGGCCGGCGCGCCGCCGATGTGGAACACCTACCTCGCTGTCGACTCGGTCGACGAGGCGGTCGCCAAGGTCGAGTCGGCCGGCGGCCAGGTGGCAATGGCGCCCTTCGACGTCATGGACGCCGGACGGATGGCCTTCGTGATGGACCCGGGCGGAGCGCCGGTGGCGTTGTGGCAGGCCAACAAGCACATCGGCGCCACGCTGGTGAACGAGCCTGGAACGGTTACCTGGAACGAGCTGATCACCACCGACCCGTCCGCAGCCAAGTTCTACGAGCAGGTGGCCGGCCTGACCACGGCCACGATGGACATGGGGATGGGTGAGTACACGCTGTTCCAGGTCGGCGGAGAGATGGTCGGCGGCACCACGCCGCCGGAGATGCCAGGCGTGCCCAACCACTGGCACGTGTACTTCGCCGTCGCCGATGCCGACGCCACCGCCGCGAAGGTCACCGAGCTTGGCGGCTCGATCCTGACGGAGCCGTTCGACACTCCGGTTGGCCGGATGGCCGCCGTGCGCGACTCGCAGGGCGCCGCGTTCAGCATCATGCAGCCCGCCGGCCAGCCCGGGTAGCGGCTCACGTCTGGAGGAGCGCATGGAGATTCCCAAGCCGAGCGAGGAAGACAAGCAGTTCTTCCGGTCGCTGATCCCGGACGATCCGGCGGTCGAGGTGAAGCCGATGTTCGGCAACCTCGGCGCGTTCGTCAACGGGAACATGTTCGCCGGGCTGTTCGGGCCGGCCGTGGGCGTCCGGCTCGATGACAGGGCCAGCGACGAGCTCGCGGCGATCGACGGCTCGGGCCCGTTCGGGCCTGCCGAGCGCCCGATGGGCGGCTACCTCAGCCTGCCGGAGGCATGGCGCGGCACGCCTGACGTCGCTGCCGACTGGGTCGGCAGAGCGCTGTCCCACGTCAGGTCCCTGCCCCCGAAGGTGAAGAAGGCGAGGTCGGCCAGGAAGTAAGCCGGCCGGCAAGAGTTTCTGCACTGCTCGTGTTGTTTGCGGGTAAATCGCCGTAATCTGCCATCAGGACCAGTGGGGCCGGGCAGGAGGGCGAGCGTGAGAGCACCGATGGTTACCCGCGCGACGGGCACCAGCCTGCAACGGCTGGCCGCAGAGTCGTGGGACAGGGTGGCAGCAGGCTCGGTGCTGCACTACGAGGGGACGCAGTGGAGCGGCGCGCAGCTCGCCGCGCGAGCCCGCCGGGTCAGCGGCGGGCTGCGCGAGGCGGGCCTGCGCCCGGCCGAACGGGTGGTGGTCTGCATGGCCAACTGCCCCGAGGTCGGCATCACCTACCAGGCGGTGTGGCGCGCGGGAGCGGTGGCCACGCCGGTGCTCTTCCTGCTCAGCGAGGACGAGCTGCGGTATGTGCTGGCCGACAGCGGAGCGGCGTACGCGGTCACCACCCCGGAGTTCCTGCCCAAGGTCGTCGCGGCAGCATCCGGCCTGGATCACGTTCGCGGCATCATCGTCTGCGGCGAGCTGCCTGAGCAGGGGACCGGCCCCGCGCTTCTGCGTTACGGCGAATTGGAGACCAGCGCTGAGGCGGAGCTTGTCGACGCCGATCCCACCGGGCTCGCGGCGCTGCTCTACACCGGCGGCACGACCGGCCGGTCCAAGGGCGTGATGATCAGCCACGATGCGCTGTCCTCGGCGGCCTGGGCGGCGACGGTAACCTCCTACGAGGGATCGATGCGGTCGGTCCTCCTGCCGCTGCCGCAGTCGCACGTCTACGGGCTGATGGTGAGCGTGATGATGCTGCACGCACCGGACCCATGGACCTCGGTGCTGATGCGCTGGTTCGACCCCGCCGGGTGGCTCAGGCTGGCCGCGGAGCACCGGGTCAACGTCAGCCCGATGGTCCCGTCGATGCTGCAGATGCTGCTGCAGCAGCCGCTTGAGCACTACGACCTGTCCGCGCTGACGCGCCTCACCAGCGGCGCCGCCCCGCTGCCGCGGCAGGTACTCGAGGAGTTCGGCAGGCGGCTGCCCACGGTGGAGATCGCCGAGGGATACGGGTGCACGGAGACGGCGGCCATCATCGCGACGTCGCCGGTCGGGCAGGCACGCCCCGGCAGCGTCGGCAGGGCGGCGCCCGGGGTGGAGGTGCGGATCGAGCGTCCCGACGGGTCGGCGGCCCGGCCGGGCGAGGACGGCGAGATCTGCGTCCGCGGCCCGGTCGTCATGAGCGGCTACTGGCACGCCGAGCGGGAGACCGAGCATGCGCTGCGCGGCAGCTGGCTGCACACCGGCGATGTCGGCCGGCTGGACGCCGACGGCTACCTGTACATCGTGGACCGGATCAAGGACCTGATCATCCGCGGCGGGTACAACGTGTATCCGCGTGACGTCGAAGACGCTCTGCTTGAGCACCCGGATGTCGTGGCGGCGGCCGTGGTAGGGCGCCCTGACCAGAAGTACAGCGAGGAGGTGGTCGCGTTCGTCCAGCTCCGCGAGGGGTCCACCGCCGGACCGGAAGAGCTTGTCGAGTTCGGCCGGGCCCGCCTTTCCGCGGTGAAGTACCCGCGCGAGGTGCGCATTATCGATCAGGTCCCGCTGACCAGCGTCATGAAGATCGACCGCAAGCGGCTGCGGGCGACGCTCACCGGCGATACCCGTAGGGCGTCCAAACTGGATTAGTTGTTTAACACAAACTAATATAAGTGCGAAAGTGTCCGTGCCGGGGCCGGAGCCAGGCGCCGGCCCGGAGCGGCCGTCAGGAAGCGCACATGAACCACGGTGAGACTCCGCCCCGGCGAGGCAGGCCGGCGCGCCCCCCGCAGGCCCAGGGACAGCCGGCGCCGCAGCGGGATCCGCAGGCCCAGGGACAGCCGGCGCCGCGGCGGGATCCGCTGAGCCAGCCGGCGCCCGCCCAGGACACCGGCCATCCGGTGGTCGCGGGCTACGACGGCTCGCCGTCGAGCCGGCATGCGCTGGCGTACGCGGCGGGCATGGCCCGGCGGCTCGGCCGCTCCCTGCTGCTTGTCTACGTCATACCCGGCATCTGCTGCGAGCCGATGACCGGGCAGGTCATCGGCTCGACGAGGGATGACGCCGACATGGCGCGCTGGCTGCTTACCGAGCTCGATCAGGTCTTCGACCGCGCCG
>DATGVY010000578.1:0-5090 GCA_035299845.1 Streptosporangiaceae bacterium | reverse complement strand
CCGGCCCGGCAATTGCGCTCGGCGTGCCGGGCAGGCCGACGCCGTCTAACCTGGAACCCGTGGCTTCGGAATCATCGTTCGACATCGTGTCGAAAATCAACCGCCAGGAAGTCGACAACGCGCTGAACCAGGCAGCCAAGGAGATCGGCACCCGCTTCGATTTCCGTGGCGTGGGCGCATCTATCGCCTGGTCAGGCGATCACGCTGTGGAGATCAAGGCTAACAGCGAGGAACGCGCCAGTGCGGTGCTCGACGTCTTCAAGGACAAGCTCGTCAGGCGCTCCGTCTCGCTCAAGGTCCTCGACCCTGCCGAGCCCAAAGCCTCCGGCAAGGAGTACCGGCTGGCCGTCACGCTCAAGGAGGGCATCTCGCAGGAGGACGCGCGCAAGATCTCGAAGCTCATCAGGGACGAGGGCCCGAGGGGCGTCCGCGCTCAGATTCAGGGCGATGAACTGCGCGTCTCGGCCAAGAAGAAGGATGACCTCCAGCGGGTGATCAGCCTGCTCAAGGGCAGGGAATTCGACCTCGCGCTGCAGTTCGTCAACTACCGCTGAGGCCAGCTGCAAGCGGCCAGCAGGCCCGCGCGAGCGCGCCGGAAATACCGGCCTGAACGGAGATTCCCCAGCTGGTCATACCTGGCTGGGCCAGGTTCACGCCGGCGGCGCATACTGGCCGCTACGTAGCCGGACCTGCGTGCCGACGGCTATCAGGCCACCGAGGTGAACCGGCGGTAGCCGGCGATCTCACTCGGCTGCGGGCGCTCGCCGGGAGTGATCTTGCCGGCCGCCAGCACCGACGCGAGCTCGGTGCAGGCGCGTGCCCGCTCAGGGTCCTCTGCGTGCTCGGCGCACCGGCCGCCTGGGATGTTCTCGCATTCCCGGCAGCCAACGGACTCAGCGCCGGAGTCCCGGTAGGCCGCGGCGTCGCCAAGCGCGGCAAGCACGATCTCGAGCTGGCGCGGGGTCAGCGCTACCTCCGCCCGGCCGGCCAGTCGCGCTCGCCATAGCAGCGAGACCACCGACGCCGCGTTCCGCTTGTCCCATCTGACCAGCCTGCCCAGGAACTGCCGGTCACGGCTGGAGAGCACGGCGCCGTTCAGGGCGGTGTCCAGCGCGTCGCGCACGTTGGCGCTTCGTGACTCAGGCTGGTCAAGCGGCACCGCCCTGGCGGGCGGCCCGTGCAGCGACCGGCGGGGCACCGGCTGACTTGGCATCGTGAAGGCGCTGCCGGAAACAGCATGCTTACCGCGATCGTCCATGCGTCCGCATCCTCCTCATCACCGCGGGGTAGGCCAGCACAGCGCAAGACTCGTGATCGTGCTCGCGGACCGGCAAAGAATCCTCCGGCTCGCCTCGTGGCGGATCCGGCGGTCCACACGCAGGATACGCAATGCAACTGATCTAGCACGCTAAGTAATACTACGTGACGATGGGCGCGGCGGGAACTCGTGACCGCCGCGCCGTCGGCCGGAGACCTCCCGGGGCCGCCGCTAGCCCGGTGAACGCTTGCCCAGCCGGGTGAACCCCGCCGCTGGCCTCGTGAACCATGGCGCGCTGAGCTGCGTCTTATTACAGAGAGAACACGCTTCGGCAATGTTCTGTCATAGAATCGCAGTAGGTTACGCCCCCGGGCGCGCCGACTGGCAGATTGGTGGTAGCAGGAGCTTCACGGCAGCCCGGGAGCGCATGCATCCAGCCTTCGGCATGACGCAGGTAGGATGCGCTAGTCCTAAACTTCACGCCCCGGCCGAAGGCCGGCACACGCCCGGCGAAGGCCGGCAATGAAAGGACGCACGCCGTCACCGTGTCACGTTAGCCCGGCCGCGGCGCGTGGAGGAGGTCCTCCGACTGTGACCAAACAGGTCCAGCAACGTGATCGTGTCATCATCAGGTTCGCCGGCGACTCTGGCGACGGCATGCAGCTCGCCGGCGACCGGTTCACCCAGGAGACGGCGTCATTCGGCAACGACCTGTCCACGCTGCCGAACTTCCCCGCCGAGATCCGTGCCCCGGCAGGCACCCTGCCCGGGGTGTCGAGCTTCCAGGTCCACTTCGCTGACCACGACATCCTCACGCCCGGAGACGCTCCGGACGTGCTTGTCGCGATGAACCCGGCGGCGCTCAAGGCCAACCTCAGCGACCTGCCGCGGGGCGCGGACATCATCGCCAACACCGACGAGTTCACCAAGCGGAATCTGGCTAAGGTCGGTTACGCGGAAAACCCGCTCGAAGACGGAACACTGTCCGCCTATCAGCTGCACGCGCTGCCGATCACGTCCGTGACGGTCAAGGCGCTGGAGAGCTTCGATATGTCCAGGAAGGACGCGGAGCGGGCGAAGAACATGTTCGCGCTCGGCCTGCTGTCCTGGCTGTACAACAGGCCGGCCGAGGGCACGATGAAGTTCCTTGAGTCCAAGTTCGCGGCCAGGCCGGAGATCATGAAGGCAAACAAGGCAGCCTTCCAGGCCGGCTGGAACTACGGCGAGACCACCGAGGCGTTCTCGGTCCAGTACGAGGTCAAGCCAGCCACGCTGGCGCCGGGTAGGTACCGCAACATCACCGGCAACGGGGCCCTGTCTCTCGGGCTCGTGGCCGCCTCACGGCGATCGGGCCTGCCGCTGTTCCTCGGCTCCTACCCGATCACCCCGGCCTCCGACATCCTGCACGAGCTGTCCAAGCACAAGCGGTTCGGCGTCAGGACCTTCCAGGCCGAGGACGAGATCGGCGGCGTCGGCGCGGCGCTCGGCGCGGCCTTCGGCGGCGCGCTCGGCGTCACCACCACGTCGGGACCGGGCATGTCGCTCAAGGCGGAGACGATCGGCCTCGCGGTCTCGGTCGAGCTGCCGCTGATCGTCTGTGACATCCAGCGGGCCGGCCCGTCGACCGGCATGCCGACCAAGACCGAGCAGGCTGACCTGCTGATGGCCCTGTACGGCAGGAACGGCGAGTCGCCGGTCGCCGTCGTGGCCCCGGCCACGCCGTCGGACTGCTTCGACATCGCCATCGAGGCGGTCCGGATCGCGGTCAAGTACCGCACGCCAGTGATCATCCTGTCGGACGGCTACCTGGCCAATGGCTCGGAGCCGTGGCGCATCCCCGAGGCCGCGAACCTGCCCAGGCTGCGGGACGAGTTCTCCTTCTCCAGCCCGACCGACTGGCTCGGCGGCGGGGACAAGCCCGAGTTCCTGCCGTTCCAGCGTGATCCGCGGACCCTGGCCCGGCCGTGGGCGATCCCGGGAACGCCGGGCCTCGAGCACCGGATCGGCGGGATCGAGAAGGCCGACGTGCACGGGACGATCTCCTATGACCCCGACAACCACGACCGGATGGTCCGCCTCCGCCAGGCGAAGATCGACGGGATCGCGGCTGACATCGGCCCGCTTGAGGTGGACGACCCGGGCGGCGAGGCCAGGGTGCTCGTGCTCGGATGGGGCTCTACCTTCGGCTCGATCGGCGCCGCCGTCCGCCGGGTGCGGCTGACGGGCGGCTCGGTCGCCCAGGCGCACCTGCGGCACCTGTGCCCGTTCCCGGCTAACCTCGGTGAGGTACTGCGTGCCTACGACAAGGTGCTGGTCCCCGAGATCAACCTCGGCCAGCTGGCGCTCATCCTGCGCGGGCGGTTCCTTGTCGACGTGATCTCCTACAACCGGGTGCGCGGGCTGCCGTTCCGCGCGGCCGAGCTAGCCGGCGTTATCCAGGAAGTGATCAGTAATGTCTGACCAGCGCGGCGGTCCCTCGGACGGCGCCGACGCCAACGGCGCTCACCGGCCGGCCTCGCTGTCCCTGGTGCCCAGGGCCACCGAACGGCAGTCGACGAAGGAGTTCAAGTCCGACCAGGAAGTCCGCTGGTGCCCAGGCTGCGGCGACTACGCGATCCTCGCCGCGTTCCAGGCCTTCCTGCCGGAGCTTGAGGTGCCGAGGGAGAACCTCGTCATCGTCTCCGGCATCGGCTGCTCGTCCCGGCTGCCGTACTACGTGAACAGCTACGGGATGCACTCGATTCACGGGCGTGCACCCGCCATTGCCACCGGGCTGGCCGCCTCCCGCCCCGACCTGTCGGTCTGGGTGATCACGGGCGACGGCGATGCCCTGTCGATCGGCGGGAATCACCTGATTCACGCCCTGCGGCGGAACGTGAACGTCAAGATCCTGCTGTTCAACAACCGGATCTACGGCCTGACCAAGGGCCAGTACTCGCCGACCTCTGAGCAGGGGAAAGTGACCAAGTCGACGCCGTATGGCTCGCTGGACACCCCGTTCAACCCGGTGTCGCTGGCGCTCGGTGCCGAGGCGAGCTTCGTTGCCAGGACGATCGACTCGGACCGAAAGCATCTCACCGCGGTGCTGCGGGCGGCGGCAGATCATCGAGGCGCCGCGTTCATCGAGATATACCAGAACTGCCCGATCTTCAACGATGACGCGTTCGCGCCGGTCACCGATCCTGGTTCCCGGGATGACCGGCTGATCAGGCTGGAGCACGGCGAGCCGGTGCGGTTCGGCGCCGACCAGGGCCGGGGACTGAGCTTCGGCAAGTACGGCTCGCTGGAGGCGGTCGAAGTGGCCGGGTCTGACAGTGCATCGCTGCTGGTCCACGACAAGCACGTGCCCGACCCGTCCTATGCGTTCGCGTTGTCCCGGCTGGACACCACCGACTTCGCGCACTCCCCGATCGGCATCTTCCGGCAGGTGCCCAGGCCCGCCTATGACGACCTGATGGCCAGCCAGATCGATACGGCGCGCGAGCGCCAAGGCGACGGGGATCTCGCTGCCCTGCTGGCCGGCGGCGACACCTGGCAGGTCGGCCTCGGCTAGCCAGCCCGAAGCCCGCCGCGAGCAACCCGCCCGCCACTCGTGTTCCTTCCGTCGATTGAGGAGCCGTTGCCAAGCTGGAGGCGCTGATGACCGTCCGGGTGGAGCGCGACGGGCCCGTCCGCACCGTCATCCTCGATCGGCCGGAGCGGCGCAACGCCGTCGACGGGCCCACTGCGGCGGCCCTGGCCAGCGCGTTCCGGGCCTTTGACGATGATCCAGGAGCACGGGCCGCGGTGCTGTTCGGCGCGGGCGGCACGTTCTGCGCCGGCGCCGACCTCA
>DATGVY010000577.1:0-3876 GCA_035299845.1 Streptosporangiaceae bacterium | reverse complement strand
ACACGCGGATCACGATCAGGTAGAGCAGGCGAAGCGTCATGAACCGCGATCCTGGCGCATCCGCCTGCACGGCCAAGCCGCAGGTCACAGTCCATGCGCCAATTCTGGAGCAGTACAGGGTGTCTGGTACTCATGCCACTGAGACTCGGTTCAGCGGCGTGCGGTTGCGAGCTGCCGCGGCAGCGGTGCCGGTCCGATCAGCCGCCGCTACCCCCGGGGCGCCCGTCGTCGCCGGCTCGGGTCTGCAGTTCCCGCTCGATCATCGCGACCAGGTCCGGATGCTTGCTCAGCCGGCGCAGGAAGTCGGGGGGAAACCCGAGCTGACGGTTCGCCTCCGCTACGACCGGCTGGGTCATCCCCAGTGCCTGCGCGAGGGCGCCATCCCGCTGGTATGAGGGCGGCAGGTCGGCGAGATCCGATTCCGCCGGGGTGCGAAACGTCCCGTCAGCGACCGGCAGCCACGCTGCGGTCGCGGCGGCCTCGCCGATGCCGGATCGGGCGCGCTCCCGGCTCGCGTCGGCGAATTCCTGCCGATGAGACTTCTCGACGATTCCGGCGACCAGATGCCGGTTGGGCACCAGCAGCACGTTCCACACAAACTCGCAGCGAGCTTCGTTCGGGTGCCGCAGCGCGTACTCCAGGCCATCCAGGGTCGCGGACGGATCGAAGCCGGCCACGCCACGCTCGTGCCGGGCGAACTGGTCCGCGATGACCACGTACCCGAGCTGATCCGGCTCGCGTGCGTCCGGCCGCACCGTGTCCCGCACGCCCATGCCGCGCAGCTGGGCCAGCCAGGGTCCGTAGCCGTCGGCCGCGAACCAGGCGTCCGGATTGCCGTCGAAGTAGATCTCCAGCGATTTGGTCCGCTGGTACAGCTGGCCGGGCCGCATCATGCGTTGCTCGCCGGTCGCGGCGTTCTCGCCGACCAGGAACGCGGTGACCCGCAGCTGCTCGAGCAGCCCTTCCCGCCCGGCTGGCGGCGCACCGGCCAGCGCTCGATCGATGAGTTCCAGGTCCGCATCCCGCTGTTCGGAATCCAGATTCGCGGGATCGGCGTCGTGGTACCTGGGCAGCACCTGGTCGAGCACCGCGGCCAGCACGTCCGGTTCGGCGAAGCCCAGCGCCTCCAGGAACCTGCGGGCGTCCGGCAAGTCAGCCACGGATCGCCGCACAGTTGCGAACTCGGCCATCAGCACGGGGACGGCCGGACCAGGCAGATAGGCGGAGGGCCGGCCGCCAGGACCGAATGGCGCTACCTGGGCGCCGTCCTCCAGCCGGATGATCGGCTGCACGCGGGCCGGGCCGCCCTGATCTCCCGGGTGACCGGGCTCCCGCCACAGCGCGTGGTTCTGATATAGGAAGCCGTAAAGCCGCCCGATCCACTGATCGGACTGGGACGAGAGGAATTCGCTGGTGATGGCGGCAACGAAGCTGTCCGGCGTCACCTCCTCAACGCCGACCTCATCGCGCAGGTACCGGCAGAGCATCGGAGTCGCGCTGTCCGTGATCGAATCGTGCGCGAACTCGACCTGGCCGGTGGCGCCGCAGAGCTCGCCGAGCTGATCCGGGGTCACCAGCGCGCGGAGATTCGCTGCTTCGACCAGCCGTATCTCGCCGGGGCGGCGACAACCTCCGGCGGCCGCCGGAATCAGCCGGTCCTGAGCCAGCGCGGCGCGTGCCGCATCGAACAGCGGCCGGAACATCGTCCCGGGCCGGAACCGAGCCGGGTCCAGCGGCAGCGCTTGCAGGATGTCGGCGGTCAGCAGTTCTTCGTCGCGCAGCGCCATCAGCACGTCGGTGAGCAGGCTGGCGGTCTGGTGCACCAGGGCCTGATTCCACCGGTCGTGCTCCGGGACGTTGTCCCGGGCCGGAGTGGTGCGGTACGGGCCCTGGATGACGAAACCGAGGAACGTCTCCTTCTGCGTCGGGAAGGAAACGACCAGCGGCGAGCTCTCCCGCCGGACGAGCCGGCGCGCATCGACGTCGGCGCGGACGGCGAAGGCGATCTCGACCCGGAGCTCCGGCTCGCCGATCGCATCCAGCCCGCGATGCCAGACGAACCATTCCTCGTCGATCCGGCGTCCGTCGCGCCGCCTGCCCAGAGTGATGTGCCGGCCGCCATGCGGATGTGGCGCGCTGCGGCGATCCAGCACGATGTCCGCCAGCTGCCGGCCGCGGCCGCGGATCCGGTCGATGCCGCGCAGAAACAGCAGCGTGCCGGCGTCGAGGTTGTTCAGCGCCGCCGAGATCTCCGCGACCGCGACGACGGCCGGCACTTCAGCGCGGTCGAACGGAAACACGAACAGCGTTTCCGCAGCGGGCAGCTGTTCCGGCGGCTCCGCGAGATACGGCCGGACGTACTTCTCGATCCGGAAGCACTCGTCCGCGCTGTAGATCCGCGGCGTATTCGTGTACGCGTAGACCGACTTGAAACCGATGCCGAACTTGCCGATCTGGGTCAGGTCCCCGGCCTTCGTGCCCTGGCTGACACCGCAGATGCCCCGGATGTCGGCGGAGCTGAACGGGCGGCCGTCATGCCGCAGCTCGAGCCGGTCGTCGAACAGGTCGAAGCTCAGGTCGGTCGCTCCGGCATCCTCGGCGTTCTGGATCAGCTCGAAGATGAAGTGGGTCCGGTCGCTGTACAGCTGGCCGAGCAGTTCCAGCACGGCCGTGTCCCAGCCGTACCGCGCGATGTTCTCGTCGCGGATCTCGGCATAGTCAGAGGGCACGGGTCGTCTCCACGAGTTCGGAACAGCTTACCCGCCGGCTGTGTTGGCTCCGGTTATCTCAGGTTGAGATCTGGGCCGATGTCGTCTGTCCGTGGTGCTACCTGGGCAAGCGGCGGTCCGAGCATGCGCTGGAGTCGTTCGAGCACCGGGACGATGTCTCGGTCGTGTTCCGTTCATTTGAGCCCGACCCATCGCGGCTCCGGGGGTCACGGTCCCGACCGTCGACATGCTCGCCAGTAAGTACCGGATGACCGCCGTACAAGCCGAAGCGGCGCAGCGGCAGGTGGAGCAGCGCGCCGCGCAGGACGGGCTGGAGTTCCGGATGGACGGCCTGCGCAGCGGCAACACCCGCCATGCGCACCGGTTGCTGCATCTGGCCAAGGCGCCTGACCGGCAGGCAGAGCTGGCCGAACGTCTGTACCGGGCCCATTTCACCGAGCAGGCATCGATCTTCGACCATGCCGCGCTGGCCGGGCTCGCCGAGGAATCCGGGCTCGATCGTGGCGAGGCGCTAAGCGTCCTGGCTGGCAATGACTACGGCGAGGAGGTCGACACCGACGAGGCGATGGCGCAAGCGCTCGGCGCCACCGGCGTCCCGTTGCTCGTCATCGACCGCCGGTACGGAATCTCCGGCGCAACCCGCCGAACTCATCACCGATACTCTTCGGCGCGCCTGGGCGGAAGCCGCCGGCGCTCGCGCTAGCCGAGGAGCAGTGCATGTCGGACGAGGACGCCAGGCTGCGGCGCCGCGAACGCGACCGGGCACGGCGGGCCAACGCGGACGAGGCGTTCCAGTCCCGCCTGGCCGATGAGATCACGCAGCTGTTCCCCGGATGCCCGCCCGAGCGCGCTGCCGCGATCGCCCGGCACACCGGCTCGCGGGGCAGCGGGCCGGTCGGCCGATCCGCCGCCGGCCGCGCGCTCGACGAAGACGCCGTCACGCTGGCAGTGGTCGCCTCGGTGCGCCACCTGGACACCGGTTATGACGTGTGCGTGCCGAAAACCTTGTCCACGTAATGCGACCAGGCGGTATTCGTTGATGAGGCAGCCGGTGTGAGTCTGTCTCCGGACACGGTACCGCTCGAGATCGACCGGTTCCGGTAGAGGTTTCAGCGGCGCAGCTGCGCCCAGGGAGCGGTGTGGCCGG
>DATGVY010000576.1:0-5510 GCA_035299845.1 Streptosporangiaceae bacterium | reverse complement strand
CCTGACCGGAAAATACCCACCCCGGCGGGGCACGGTGTGGCATCATCGCAGGTACTAGCCCTGAACGGCCCGCCGTGCCGCCACCTCGAGACACGGAAGATCACGGGTTCGGGGCTGTAGGCGTGCGATTTTCGCCGCTGCATGGCGTCCCGCAGGGATATCAGGACTAGCCCGAGGTTCCCCCAGGCCCATAGGGCCCGTCATATTTGCCCAGGTCATAGAGTTTCAGGCGGCGAATCTACATGTCTGCGCGTAGTCATGGTGCACCACGTTTCCCCTGGTGAACACGGATATCAGTGCATCCGGAGGGGAACTTCGGTCAGCCAGCTGCGAGCAGGTGCCCAAGGAGCGCGGCGGTCACCTCGCCCGCCGCCGACACGTTGGCCAGATGCGACGCGCCCCTGATAACCCTCAGCCGGGACCCGCTGATTCCCCGTGCGATGACGCCGCCGTGCCAGGGCGGCGTGGCGGGGTCCTCCGCTCCGGCGATGACCAGCGTGGGCGCGGTGACCGAGCCGAGCGACGCCCGCTGGTCCATCCCGCCGATGGCCTCGCAGCAGCCGGCGTAGCCCTCCGGGTCGACACCCCGCATCGCATCGACGATGGCGGCCACGGCCGGCCAGTCACGCCGCTGGAATGCCGGGGTGAACCACCTCCCCGCGGCCTGGTCGGCGACCGGCGCCATGCCGCGGGATCGGACCAGTGCCGCGCGCTGCGCCCAGGCCAGGTCCAGGTAGGCCGACGTGCAGCACAGCCCGAGCCCGGTGATCCGCTCCGGCGCGTGCGCGGCCAGCCAGATCCCGACCATGCCGCCCAGCGAGATCCCGCAGTACAGCGCGGCCTCGACCCGGTGGGCATCCAGCAATGCCAGCACGCCCCCGGCCAGGTCGCCGATCGAATAGGGCCTGGGCGGCGCCGGGCATCCGCCATGCCCCGGGTACTCGAACCGCAGCAGCCGGAAATGCGCGCGCAGCGCCGCGGCCTGCGGATCCCAGACAGCCCGGGTAGTGCCGATCGAGTTGCCGAGCACCAGCACCGGGGCGCCGGGCGGTCCCTCCAGCGACGCCGTCAGCCGCAGCGGCGCGGCATGCCCGGGGTCAGACATCGAAGAAGACGGTCTCGCGGCCGCCCTGCAGCCTGATGTCGAAGCGGAACGCGCCAGGTCCCGGCTCCGCAACCGCGATCAGGGTCGCCCGCCGGTCATCAGCCAGGACGGCGGCGAGCACCGGGTCGGTCCCGTTCGCCGCCTCCTCGTCCGGGAAGTAGATCCTGGTCACCACCCGGTCGAGCAGTCCCCGCGCGAACACGGAGACGTCCAGGTGGGGCGCCTCGGCGCCGCCACCGGGGGCAGGCACCGCCCCGGGCCGCAGCGTGACGATCCGGTACCGGCCGCTGGTGTCGGTCGGGCACCGGCCGAAGCCGCGGAACCCGGCCGGATCCGCCGGCCCGCGCGGATCGTCCGGATGCGCGAAACTCCCGTCCGGGGCCGCCTGCCAGGTCTCGACCAGCGCATCAGGGACAGGCTTGCCCGCCCCGTCACGCACCAGCCCGCTGATCGTGATCGCGCCGGGCGTCCCTTCCGGCACGACAAACGGGCCATCCGGCCAGGGCAGCCCGATGGCCAGGAACGGGCCCACCGTCTGCGACGGCGTCAGTGCTAGCGGCAGGGACGGCGGCAGGCTCACCGGTCCTCCTCCGGCTCAAACACGGATCCCTCCCGGCCGCGCAGCACGATGTCCCACCGATAGCCGAGCGCCCACTCCGGCTGCGTCACCGCAAGGTCGAACCGCGCGATCATTCGCTCGCGGGCCTTCGGGTCGGGCACCGAGTTGAAGATCGGGTCCTGGGCGAACAGCTGGTCTCCGGGGAAGTACATCTGGGTGATCAGCCGCTGAGTGAACGCCCGGCCGAAGAGCGAGAAGTGCACATGGGCCGGCCGCCAGGCGTTGAGGTGGTTCTTCCACGGGTAGGCGCCGGGCTTGATCGTGACGAACCGGTACCACCCGGCGGAGTCGGTCATGCACCGGCCTGTCCCGTCGAAGTTCGGATCCAGCGGCGCGTCGTGGTCGTCCACGCCATGGGTGTACCGGCCGGAAGCATTGGCCTGCCAGATCTCGATCAGCGTGTCCGGCACCGGCCGGCCGCCGGAGTCGAGCACCCGGCCGGTCAGGATGATCCGCTCGCCGAGCGGCTGGCCGTGATGACGCGTGGTCAGGTCGGCGTCGGCGGCCGTCACCCGCTCCGCCCCGAGCAGCGGCCCGGTCACCTCGGTCAGCCCCTGGGCCAGCGGGACCGGCGGCCGCTGCGGCGCCCGCAGCACCGACGAGCGGTAGGCGGGCGAGGCCAGCGGCGGATGGACCCCGGCCGGCCGCTGGTAGGACGGGAGGACCAGGCGCCCGGGCGCCTGCGGCACGTCGGTGGTCATCAGTTCGCTCCCTGGGTGGCTGGCGTGGCCGCCCGCAGCGCGCGCAGGGCGGCAAGCTCGGCGGCGCTGGGCGGCGGAAGTTCCCGCAGGCCCGCGGAGACAGACAGGTCCCAGCCGGTTTCTGCCCTTACATCCTGAACGGATACTCCGGGGCAGACTGCCGTCAGCGTGAGCTGGCAGGTCTCCGGGTCGGGCTCGAGCGTGCCCAGATCGGTGATGATCTTCCGCGGGCCCGCGCCGGTCAGCCCGAGGCGCTCGCGGCAGCCAGGGCCGTCACCGAAGCCGACCGACGTCACGAAGTCGACTCGCTCCACGAACGCCCGCAGGCTCTGCCGGACGACCACGATGACCTCCCGGCAGGATGCGGCGATCTCCGGCGCGCCGCCTGCGCCGGGCAGCCGGACCTTCGGCTCGTTGTAGTCCTCGCCGATGACGGTGGTGTTGATATTGCCGAACTTGTCGATCTGCGCAGCGCCAAGAAAACCGACATCGATCCGGCCGGGCTGCACCCAGTAGTTGAAGATTTCCGGCACGCTGACCACCGTGTCCGCCGTCTCGGCCAGGATGCCGTCGCCGATCGACAGCGGCAGCGCGCCCGGCTTGGCCCCGATCGTGCCTGACTCGTAGATCAGCACCAGGCTCCTTGCGTGCGTCGCCTGCGCCAGGTTCGCCGCCTCGCTGGGCAGTCCGATCCCGACCAGGCAGGTCATCCCGTCGCGGAGCGCGCGCGAGGCGGTGACCGCCATCATCTCGTCCGCCGCGTAGCCAGCCGTCACTGCGCTCCTCCCCCGCCGGGCGCAGCATCCTGCGGCGCAGCATCCTGCGGTACGCGGCCGCTGCGGCTGGCGGCGTACACATGCTCATCGAGCCACCGGATGAACGTGTCGCGCTCCTTGCTGATCACGTCCCACGCAATATAGAAGTCGTTGTCGCGGGAGGAGTAGCCCAGCGCGTACGAGGGGTGCGCGCCGCCCGGGGCCAGCGCGACGTACCCGATCGTCCACGACGGCAGCACGACCGCCCCCGGCCGCGGGTCTAGGGCCTCGACGATTTCCTCGACGGTCACCACCGACTGCCGGGCGGCCAGCACCGCCTCCTTCTGGACCCCGGTGATCCCCCAGAACTGGACGTTACCGGCCAGGTCGGCACGCTGCGCGTGGATCACCGTCACGTCCGGCCTGAGCGCGGCCACCGCGGTCAGCGTCTCGCCAGTGAACGGGCAGCTGATCTCGGCGATGTTGGGAGCGCGGCGGGCCAGGCTGGTGCCGCTGTACCCGCGCAGCACAGCGAACGGCAGGCCGGATGCGCCGGCCACGTACCGGTTGGCCATCCCGGCGTGGCTGTGCTCCTCCAGCTCGAGCGGGCGCGGCCAGGAGTGCTGCACCGCGTCCCTGAACCGGTGCAGTGACCCCACGCCCGGATTGCCGCCCCAGGAGAACACCAGCTTCCGCGCGCAGCCAGCCCCGATCATCTGGTCGTAGATCACGTCCGGCGTCATCCTGATCAGCGTGAGGTCCCGGCGCTGCTGGCGGATCACCTCGTGCCCGGCGGCGTGCGGGATCAGGTGCGTGAAGCCCTCCATCGCGACGGTGTCGCCGTCGCGGATGGCCAGGGCAACGGCCTCGGCAAGCGACACGCTCTCCGCCACGTCTCTCCCGCTCTCTCGCCGCCTTTACCGAAACGATATCTACATCTGGCCGCTGAGTGCACACCTGTGCGGACTATGGAGCGCCCGCATTCTCACTATGGAGCGCCCGCATTCTCACCCGGCATCTCCGCAAGGACCCGCTGGGCAATGGCGAACGCCCGGTTGGCCGCCGGGACCCCGGCGTAGATCGCGACCTGCAGCAGCACCTCCTGGATCTGCGCCGGGCTCAGGCCGTTCCGCAGCCCGGCCCGCACGTGCAGGGCGAGTTCCTCCTCCTGCCGCAGCGCGGCAAGCGCAGTGAGAGTGATCATGCTCCGCTCGGCCCTGGTCAGGCCAGGCCGGGACCAGATCTCGCCCCACGCATACCTGGTGATCAGGTCCTGGAACGGCGCGGTGAACTCGGTCAAGCCGGCCGCGGCCCGGTCGACATGGTCGCCGCCCAGCACCTCCCGCCGGACCGCCATTCCCTGCTCGGCCGTGGCCGCGTCGGCTGCGGGTTTCTGGGCGTCATCAGGCTGCGTCATCTGCCGCTCCTCGTCACCAAGGAGGCGCCCTCCTGGTCCGCGAACTGCCTCCCGGCATCTTCTCATGATCATGATTGGCCAGCGGCCCGCCCGCACCGGGCGGCCGGGTGCCAGCAACCCGTTGAATATGACTTTCAACGGCACCGGACCCGCTCGATACCACATCGAGCGGGTTGCCGGGCGCCGCTCGCGTCAGCAGGCGGCGGCCGGCAACCCGCTGGCGGCGGCCGTCAAGGTCGCAGGCGCCCGTCAAGGTCGCAGGCGCGGGTCGAGCTCGCGGTGCGCGGCCAGGGCAGCGTCGGTGAATGCGGCGGCGGCGCCCAGGTAGCCGGCCGGGTCGAGCGCCGCATCGAGCTGGCCCGGGGTGACTCCGGCGGCGGCCAGCGATCGCGCCGTGTCGCCGGACTTCAGCATGCTGCCGAGCGACTCCCCGGCGGCCACCGCATCGGCGCTGGCCGC
Source organism: Streptosporangiaceae bacterium (assembly GCA_035299845.1). Classification (GTDB taxonomy): domain Bacteria; phylum Actinomycetota; class Actinomycetes; order Streptosporangiales; family Streptosporangiaceae; genus Palsa-506. The sequence continues at coordinate 454 of DATGVY010000576.1, read as the reverse complement.
CGCGATCAGGTCGTGCGCCGCCGCCGGGCCGAGCGCGGGCGCCAGTAGCGCGGCCACCCGCTCGGCCATCGGGAAGCCGCCAGCCGCATCCAGGTTCGCCCGCATCCGCAGGCCGTCGACGACGAGCCCGGCCAGCAGCTCCGCGCCCCACGATGCGGCCGATCCGGTCAGCCTGAGCAGGTCGGCGAGCGGCTCCCACTCGGCATGCCAGGCACCGGCGGCGCGCTGGTGCTCCTGCTCGGCAGCTGCGGCGAGCGTTGCCAGCAGGCCAGGGACGCGGCGGGTGCAGCCAAGTACCAGCACCGAAGCGACCGGGTTGCGCTTGTGCGGCATGGCCGATGAGCCACCGCGGCCAGCGCCGCCCTCGCGGACCACCTCGGACTGGGCCAGCAGGGTCACGTCCCGCGCGATCTTGCCCGCGCCGCCCTCGCGGACCTCGGCCACCTCGGACTGG